>NZ_JADBGG010000006.1 GCF_014873765.1 Desulfomicrobium macestii
ACGTAATCAGACGAGGTCGTCCGAGCGAAAATCTCTCACTTTTGCTGGATCTATTAGGGTGCCGATCGGTGGCTCCATTAGGGTGCTGATCAACACCAATACCGGCCCTGGCGCATTCTCAGAAACCAGGGGCATGACGGATTCGGGATTTAAGGCGTGCCCATATTTATCTTGAAAAAAATCGGAATGATACACGAGACTCGGCCGGGGAGAACTACGGAGTTTGTCTATCAGCTCAGTCAGGTCAAGCCCATGCCCCTCGTCCAGAAACACGAATGGCCTGCCGATTCGACCCGACAGGGCCATTTCTTCCAATATGGCACGATTTGACGCCCCCGTGGTACTTCTGTCCGTAACCACAAGAATGCGTTCGGCCTGCGGATACAGCTTCAGGCCTGTTTTCAGGGTTCTCTCGACATGCATGGTCTCGACGACTCCGGTGAACAATGGAGCCTGATCAAGCATACCTGGCTTAAGTCCGTTGACACCACAGAAAACCACCGGAATGTCCTTGAAAATACTCTGTCCATGTTCGAGAAGAAACAGAAGGGCATCATCATCCAACGAAAAAATGAGGTCGAATCGTTTGCCTGCGTATTTCATGGCATACACTTCCCTCAAAAGCGAAAGGTAGCCTGCATCTCGCAAACGCTTCGTATCCATGTATTCAATGAAGATTGCCGTATCTGCCGGCAAGGTCGTCTTAATACCCCGGATTTCCTCATCAGAAAGAGGCATGCCGGGATGATAGGAATTGAGGATCAGCACCCGTTTAGGTTGCTCGTCGATGTTTCCCTGGCGGGAGGCCATGGTGGCTGGTGAAAAAATAATAACCGCACAGGTGAGGACTACCAAGAAAAGAATTGATGTGATCAACGACTTGGTTAACAAATGAGGATGAACCTTCATTCCAATTATTCCAATTATTCCAATTATTTTATCACAATTCAGATTATAAACGTAATGTTAAAATAATACATGAACGTGTGGGGATGTCAAAGTAATCAATATTTATCTGACTCGTGTCATCGGAAAATTCTCTGGACCTGACGTCCGAAACCGTGGCTAACGAGGAGCAACTTCTCGAGCCAGCCAGAAAGAGAACATGCGACAGCCTATGTGATTATCAACCAGACGTGGCCAATAACCGTAGACCGATTTAAAATATCACTCATCGATATCAAGGCGAAGTTGAATATATGCATTCAGTGAATTGGTCAAAAATAATAGATAAACAACCATGAAGGCTAATCGAAATGAACACTGCATTAAAATTATCCATGCATGAATCAGACAGTATCGAAGAGATAATACAAATGTTTACAAAAACGTTTTCGGATTCGGAAGGTGAAGCGGAAGGCTTGTTGATCGGTAAATTGGTATCTGATCTGCTGATGACCACTGACAAAGCAAATATTCGGGTATTTATCGCAACAGAAGCAGAAAAGATAATCGGCTGCATCATCTTTACCCGATTGACCTTCGCAAACGGTGCCAACGCGTTCCTTTTGTCTCCAGTCGCGGTTCTGACCAGCTGTCACGGCAGGGGCATCGGGCAGGAGCTCATAAAATTCGGCCTCGACAGCCTCAGGCAGGAAGGGGTGGAACTGGCGTTTACTTACGGTGATCCCGGTTTCTACTCGAAGGTCGGCTTCAAGCCCGTGGCCGAGGAATTGATCAAGGCCCCGTTGAAGCTGACGCATCCGGATGGCTGGCTGGGTCAGTCCTTGATTGGTGAAGAAATTGAGCCGATTGCAGGCGAATCATTTTGCGTGAAAGCGCTCGACAAGGCCGTTTATTGGTAATGGGTGCAACGTTCCGGATTGCAGCGAAAGAAAGCGCAATGTGGCTCCATGCCCCACTGCCCCTGCCGTGCCCGCCAGAAGAGATCCGGGGCGGCCTGAAGTCACCTGGCGCCTTCGGCGGGCGCGATCTCAAGGACCCGCGTCGTCTCCAGAAGCAAGACGGCGTCCACTCCGCCGCAGCTGGATTTGCTGATCTGGTTGAGCCTGAACCTCAGTTCGTAGGTGCCCGGAGCCTTGAACAAGAGCCGCGTCCGGGGATATCCCGTCTGAATGTCCGGCCTTTCCCCTTCCGGGCGCTTCATGACGTCGACGTTGATCGAAGCGTACATCCCTTCAGGCACTTCGTAATCGCCCATTTCAAACGTGGCCACGAGCTCCGCGCCGACGACCCGGTCTCCGGCGATGGTCAGCCGGGCATCCGCCCTGCCCTTGTCCTGCGACGGTGTCTGGGCCGCGAGGGCGCCCCCGGTCAGGTGCAAGGCCGCCACAAGCAGCAAGATCTGAAAACCGCGCATGATCCCACCTCGAATTTTACGTGTTGTCCAAGCTGCCTTGCTGATAGCCCATAAAAGAAATATGACAAGCCCATGGGTAGGCAATGGGTAGATGACGCAAACAAAAAAAAGGATCGCATGAAGGCACAGGACTCCACCGGTTACCAGATCCTGCTTCGGCTGGCGGAAGCGCCCCATGACTATTTTTTGGAGCGCTGGTCCGTGCGCATGGAGGCTGCCGGATATCTGCAACACACCACGGCAAAACGCGTTGATTGCCTTGTCGCCCTGAAGGAATTCATGCAGCCGCTCCTTGGACATATCGAGCGCCATGATATTCCCGAGGAATTCTCCGCACTGCTGCGCTGCGACACGGGATGGGAACGTTTCCTGATCGAATCCTCCCGCCGTCACAGATCACGCGGCATCACCTTCGACATGTTTCTCGGCTGCTTCAAGACATTCGTGTACAGTCTGCTCGACGTCATCGAACGGATGGACGCCCCATACAGCCACAAAGTGGAGGCGCGCAGACTCGTCCGGCTCTACGGCGACGCGCTTGAAGTGCTCTATCTGCAGGACTGGATCAGGACTTTTCCCGAATTTTCAAACACAAGGCTCGACGAGATGAACAGGCTGCTGACCCTTGAGAAATGCCGCTTCGAGAATATTCTCAACGCCACGTCCGATCTCATGTTCGTGGTGGACGGCAATGGTCTGGTGGCCAACATCAATGCCGCGGTCAAGGCCGTGATGGAAGAGGCTTCGACGCTGAACCGTCCGATCTGGGACGTTCTTTCCCTCGAAGGCGCTTCCGTGGAAGAACTGCTGCGCTACTATCCGGTCGGCATCACCTGCGAACTGGCCCCGTTTGACGAGACCACCATTTACCGGATGCAGATAAACCCCATCAACTCCGTCAGCCTGGCCAGCGACCAGTACATCTTCGTCCTGACCAACATGACCGCGCAGGCCATGCAGCGCCAGACCCTGGAACGCATCGTGGACGAAAAGACCGAGGCGCTGCGCAAGGAAAAAGCGCAGCTCGAGGAAATGAACATCACGCTGCGTAATGTCCTCAAGAGCGTCGGCAAGGAACACGAGGACCACGCCAGCAACCTGGCCGCCAAGGTCAACACGCTCGTCCTGCCCGCACTGGATCGCATCGAATCGGAAAACGACGCCTCGATCCGCAAGGGCTACGTCACCGTCGTCAAGGACCAGCTGACGCGCCTCCTGCCCCGGGACCCCGGCGGCATGCCCCTGCTCCTCAAGCTCACGCAGACGGAGATGAAAGTCTGCCAGTTCATTCAATCCGGCCACTCCAACAAGGACATCGCCGACCTCATGAACCTCTCCGTCGAGACCATCCAGACCCACCGCAAGAACATCCGCCGCAAGCTCGACCTGCTCGGCAAGAGCGTCAGCCTGTACGCCCATCTCAACACCATGGGCCTGCACGACTGACTGGGTAGATAAAACTACCCAACATATACCCTGAATCCCGCCTGTTTATCGTGGCCGTGCGCACGTAATTGGTATAGGAAAGAAATAAAGAACCCTTTTCCCTTTACCGAGGTGCGCCAGCATGAACGACGCAAGTATCGCCTGCATCGAAAGCCTGCGCGATTTCTTTTCCGCATCGAACGCCATGGAATTGGAGGATGCGGCCGTGCGCATCGCCGGAAGCGTCGCTGCCGTCATTCCCCCCGACACGGACTGGACAGCGGTCGAGTATGAATTCAACCGCCTGTTCGTAGGCCCCGCCGCCGTTCCCGCCCCGTTGTATGCATCCGCGTATTGCGAATCCGACCGCGTCCTGATGGGCAAGGCGGCCCTGGAGGCCCGCCGACTGTATCACCAACTCGGTCTGGCCGTGCCCCGGGAGGGAGTCATCCCGGATGACCATCTGGCCTTTGAACTGGAGGCGATGATCGTCCTGAAAAGCGCTCTTGGCGCGGACGCCCCGCCATCCCAGGATGCCAAAGCCCTGCATGCCTGGTTCGTGCACGAGCATCTGGCCCGGTGGCTTGGGCCCTTCATCCTGGCGACCAGGACCCATGCGTCCCCGGGCGGGGTCGTCGCACTGGCCGCGGACGCCCTGGCCGCGTGGTTCGACAAGGAACTCAACACAACTGCGACGCCGCTTCCGGAATGACCGGGCAGGCGACGCGCGAGGAGGATTGCATGTCCCAAAAAACGAGAGCTCTCAGCAGGCGTCAATTCCTTAAAGGGATCTCCGTGGCCGGAGCGGCCTCGCTGCTCCCCTTGAGGCTGCTGATGCCGTATTCGGCCGAGGCCGCGACAGCGTTCAGGGAACAGGATTTCCAGATCTTCAGGAACGCCTGCCCCAGAAACTGCTACGATACCTGTTCCATCAAGACGTTCGTCAAGGACGGGGTGGTCCAGTTCATCGAGGGCGCGCAGGAGTCCACATTCACCCAGGGCGGCCTGTGCGTGAAAGGCTATGCCTATCCGAGGCGCGTCTACAGCCCGGACCGGATCAAATACCCCATGGTGCAGGACGGCCGTCGCACGGGCAACTGGCGCCGCGTTTCGTGGGACGAAGCCATGGACCGCATCGCAGGCAAGATCCTCGAAATAAAGGAAAAGGACGGCTCCCTGCTGGGGCTTGGCCTGACCAAATATTCCGGAAACTTCGGCATCACCAACTACGGCGTCGAGGGCATGATGTCTTCGCTCGGCTATACGACCCGCTTTGTGGGCACACCCTGCTGGCCGGCCGGTATCGACGCCCAGAACTACGACCTTGGCGACATGTGGTGCAACGACCCCGAGGACATGGTCAAATCCAGATACGTAATCATCTGGGGAGCCAATCCCGCGTGGTGCTCGGTGCACTCCATGAAATACGTCAATGAGGCCAAGCGGCGCGGGGCCAAGGTCGTGGTCATCGACCCCGTCTTCACCCAGACCGCCGCCAAGGGCGATGTCTACTGGCAGCCCGAAGCGTCCAGCGACGGCGCACTGGCGCTGGGCATGGCCCGTCACGTCCTCGACCTGGGCCTGGTGGACAGCGATTTCGTGAACAACCACGCCAAGGGCTTCGCCGAATTCGCCGCCTACCTGCGCGAAAACGTCACCGTGGAATGGGCCGCGGGCGTGAGCGGCATCCCCGCCGACCAGATCAGGGAAGTGGCAGAGGAGTTTGCCAGCGCCGATCCGGCCACGATCTGGATCGGCTACGGGATGCAGCGGCACACCAACGGCGGCGCTTCGGTCCGGGCCATCGACGCCCTCGTCGCCATGACCGGCAATGTCGGCAAGGAAGGCGGTGGGGCGCGCTACGGCCACCTGCGAACCTGGGGCTTCAACTACCACGCGCTGCTCCAGAAACAGCCCGAAGGCGCCAAGGGTTTTATCGGAGCGACGGGCCCCAAGGGCGAATTCGACTTCACCAAGGGCGAAGCCGCAAGCTTCACGGACCGCACCGTGAACATCAACAAGACCGCGCAGGCCATCCTGGACACCAAGGACCCCGCCCTGAAAATGCTCTGGGTGTCGTGCAAGAATCCCTTCGCCCAGGACTTCGACCGTCCCAAACTTGAAAAAGCCTTCGACACGCTGGAAATGGTCGTCTCGGTGGAACAGTTCTTCACCGAAACGGTGAACAATTCGGACATCGTGCTGCCGGTGACCACGCTCTTCGAGGAGTGGACCGTCAACGCCTCCTACTGGCACTACTGGGTGGGCATCAACGAGCAGGCCATAAAACCCATGTACGAGACCAAATCGAATATCGAGATTGCCGCCCTGCTCTCCAAAAAGATGAACCAGCTCGCACCCGGCTCCTGCACATTCCCGCAGGACATCGACACCCGGGAATGGCTGGAGAAGGAGTTCAACCAGGGCATCTACGACTACCTGGGCATCAAACACTGGACCGACCTGAAGAACGGCCCCGTCAAGGCAAGGCTCGCGTCCTCGGCCTCCTGGAGCGACAAGAAATTCGGCACGCCTTCCGGCCAGTACGAGTTTCACTCGGAGCTTTGCCAACAGAACGGCCACGATGCCCTGCCAAGATACAAGGAAGGTCGCAAACCGTACGACGAGTTCAGGCTGCTGACGCCGCACACGAAATTCGGTCTGCATTCGCAATTCATCAATCTCGACTGGATGCACGAATTCAACAAGGAACCTTTCCTCTATATGCATCCCGATGACGCGCAAGAAAAGAAGATCGCGGATCTCGACATGGTGCGTGTCTTCAACAAGGTCGGAGAACTCAAAATCAAGGTCAAGCTGACAAGCAACGTCGCCAAGAAATCCCTGGTCATCTATGAAGCGTGGTTTGGACAGGGAAATGACTTCAACGTCCAGAATCTGGTGGATGATGAATCAGCGGACATGGGTGCATACAAGACCGGAGCACCGGGTGTCGCCATTCATGGGCAGTTCGCCAATGTGGAACGGGTCTAAGGAGTGAATGCAATGAAGAAACAATATGCCTTTTTGGTCGATTCGGAGAAATGCATCGGATGCTTCACCTGCGCCATGGCCTGCCGCAACTATTACCATCAGGAGAAGGGCGTTGTGTGGCGGCATGTCTATCCGCTCAATGAAGAAATATATCCGCATCGGGAACGGGCCTTCTTCTCGCTGGCCTGCAACCATTGTGAAAACCCGGCCTGCCTGAACGTATGCCTGGTGGAAGCCTACACCAAGCGCGAGGACGGGGTCGTTGTACACCATCAGGAAAAATGCATCGGCTGCGGAAACTGCATCCGCTCATGCCCTTACGGCGCTCCGGTGTACAATCCCGTGGAGAAACGCGCGGAGAAATGCAGCTTCTGCCACGAACGGCTTGACGCGGGGCTCTTGCCCGCCTGCGTGCAAAGCTGCCCGACAGGCGCACTGAAGCTCATCGATCTGGCCACGATGGAACCCGGAAACCATGTCCAGTTCCCTCCCGGATTTCCGAAAAACGACAAGGTGAACTCCTCCACCCGGTTCATCATGCCCAAAGTTCCAACAATGGTAAGGAGGTAGGCAGATGCAATCCATGGAATTACCACTGGTCCTCTTTACGGTCCTCTCGCAGGCCGCCATCGGCCTCGTTCTCATGAACGCCGTACGTCTTCACGCGGGCCCCGGCGGAGGCAACGCCCGCAAGGAATGGACGCTGGTCGCGGCCTTGATGGGGGTGGGCATCGCGGCCTCCCTCTTTCACCTCGGCCATCCGCTTGAATCCTACCGCGCGCTTGCGCATCTTGAAAAAGCGTGGCTCAGCCGCGAAGTGCTCGCGGCGGGGATTTTCTTCGCGCTGGCGGCCTTCGCAGCGTTCACGGGGCGGGAAAAAGGGTCACCCGTACTGGTCTGGGCCTCGGTGCTGACCGGACTTCTGGCGCTCCTGGCCTCGGGCATGACCTATGCCCCGCCCGCGCTGCCGGCGGTGAACAACGCCCTGCCCACGGTCTTCTTCCTGATCTCCGCCGTGGTCCTTGGCGCCGGGTTCGCAAGCTGGTTCGCCGCCGACGGCAACCAGCCGTTGCTGGCCCGCATCTTTGTGACGGCCCTTGTGGTCGGTCTGGTCGTGCGCCTGACCGTCCCCTGCGCCTGGCTCTCCGGCTCGGAGATCATGCGCCAGACGGGCATGGCCTGGCTCGGCGCTCCGCTTTACTGGATCCATATCGCGCTCATGGCGGCGTGCCTCGGCGTACTCTGGAAAAACCGCGCAATCCCGGTCTGGCTCCCCATACTGGCCCTGGCCGGAGAACTGGCGGGTCGTGCAGTGTTCTTTTCCGAGACAATCCACACGGCCGTCAATATCGGCGCTCCGTACTGAAAAAAACCCGGGAGCCGAACCACATGGTTCAGCTCCCGGGGTCCCTTCGCAGGCCATTTTTGAACGGCCTGCGAATTTTGAATTTTTCAACGGTCAGCCAGGAACGGGGCGACCTGCGTCCCCGATGGTCATCCTGGCTCAGCCGTGACAGATGACGCCGTCGCGCACCCGCACCAGGGTGTCGGCCCGAGCGGCGATGTCGGCGCTGTGCGTGACCAAAATGATGGTCTTGCCCTTTTGGACGAGATCTTCAAGCACGCCAAGCACCTCCGCCTCCGCCGCCGAATCCAGGTTCCCCGTGGGCTCGTCCATGAGCAGCACCGGCGGATCGTTGGCCAGGGCCCGAGCAATGGCCACGCGCTGCTGCTGCCCCCCGGAGAGCTGCCCCGGCTTGGCATTTGTCTTGTCCGAGAGCCCGACCAGCGCCAGCAGTTCCTCGGCCCGCTCTTTTTGCCGGGCCTCGGACGCGGCGGCCAGCATCAGGGCCGTTTCCACGTTTTCCCGGGCCGTGAGGCTCTGCAGCAGGTTGAAGAACTGGAACACGAACCCGATCTTGCACGAACGCAACGCGGCCAGTTCGCTGTCCCCAAGCGTGAACATGTCCTGCCCGTCGAGATCGACCCGCCCGCTGCTGGGACGGTCCAGCCCCCCGAGCAGATGCATGAGCGTCGATTTGCCGTGCCCCGAGGGGCCGACGATGCAGGTCAGGCCGCCACGCGCGATTTCAAGATCCACGCCGCGCAGGGCCTGGGTCAGGCTTGCGCCCTGGCCATAGGTCTTGGTCAGACCCTGGGCCTTAATGATTGAATCATTCATAGCTGATGGCCTCCACCGGTGAAAGTCTGGACGCGCGCCAGGCGGGATAGAGCCCGGAGAGCATGGCGATGAGCGTCGAAAAAAGCACGGCCCCGGCCAGCATGAGCGGATCGACTCCGCCCTGCGCGCCCTTGACGAAAGACGATGCCGCGTTCTGGCTGATGAGCGGAGTCGCGAGCATGGACGCCACAAGACCCAGCGCGGCCCCGCCGATGCCGCCCAGCAGTCCGTAGATCCCGGATTCGAGCAGGAAGAGGCGAAAGATCGTCCCTCTGGTCGCGCCCATGGCCTGCAGAATGCCGATCTCGCGCTTGCGCTCGTAGGTCGCGGTCATCATGGTGTTGACGATGCCAAAAGCCGCCGCCAGCACGGCCACCGCCGCGATGAGCTGCAGGGTCACGCTGACCGTGCCCACGATGGACAGGACCGAGGCCAACATCTGCTTGTCCGAGACCACGCCCAGGCTCACCACTTCCTTGATCTTGAGAGCATAGGCATCGACCTCTTCCAGGCGGTCCACCCGCACCGCCACGTACGAGACGCGGTCCTGCTGATCGTACAGCGTCTGCGCCACCGGCAGGGACAGGAACACGGTCAGGTCGTCCTTGCCGCCCGTCTCTTCGAGCACCCCGAGCACCGGCAGCTGCGTCCCGCGGATCGTCACTTCCCCGCCCGGCCCAAGGCCGAACTGCCCGGCCACCACCGCGCCGAGCAGCGCGCCATGTTCGCCTGGGGCGTTGAAATAGCGCCCATCCGAGACACGCCACCCCTTGAACGGCAGTGACTCCTCGGTCGGAACGCCCAGCACGGAGACCGGGCGGTTCTGGATGGCCGAACGCTCAGCCAGGAAGGGAATAGCAGTCATGCCGGGGATTGCGCGGATGGCCCCGACCTCTTCGGCGGTGATGGTGGTCGGCAACTGTTCACCGGTCAGGATCGAGACCTGCTCGAAGGCGCAGCTGCCTTTGGGAGTGACAACCAGATTCGCGCCCAGGGCGGCGGACTCCTTGCTGATCTGCGCCGTGAGGCTTCCGCCAAGCGCCACGAAGGTTACAAAAGAGGCCATGCCGATGACGATGCCCAGCAAGGTGAAGACGAACCGCCCCCTGCGACGGACGATGTTCTTGAAAACAAGTTTGGCCGGGGTCATTTAAGGGCCCCCAGATTGTGCTGCCGCAGGGTTTGTATCGTCTCCGCCTTGAACAGATAGCCCGACGCGTCCTTGACCATAACTCCTGTGACCCTGACTTCATCGCCAATGGCGGGCCGCGTGTCGCCAAGCCTGACCGGAAGAAGCGCCTTGGTGCAGCCCGGGCTTGCACACTTCAATTCGCCCAAGTCCATGATGCCCATGACGTTCGGATCCGAGCTGGAATAAGCATAGGCGATCCCGATGACATCCATGGATCCGCTGAAGGCGCCGGGATCAGACACCACCTGCCCCACACCCAGAGGCGGACTGATTTTTTCACAGCCCGTGACAAACAGGGCCATGCCGACCAGAAAGATTCCGCAAAACATGACAATGCGCATGAATTCACTCCTGAAAAGAAAATGGAATACGATCGCCGAATTGCGACGCTGCGCGCACCGGCGGCTTCAAAAAAGAGAATCGGGAAAGGATCAGGTGAATTCAGGAGGAAATTCGGCGGCGCGCAAAAGCGGGTCCGGCGCAGCCAGGACGAGCTGCCACTCGAAACGGCTCGCGGTGCGGCTGACGGTCACGGGGAAACCCTGTTCGGGCAGAAACGAAAGAAAGCCGGAAATCATCCCGCAGACCGAATCGGCGCACTCGGCCGTCGCGGTGGCAGGCTCCGGAGAGCAGTCCTCGCTGCAGCAGGCCTTTTCCAGGCCGTGCAGGAAAACCACAGTGGATATGGAGACGGACATGAGGGTGAACGCAAGCAGCGGCACCAGGACGACTCCGAAGAGACGACCTTGCAACATGCTTATGTGTCCGCGTTGGCTCATGGATTCACGTCGCAGGTCAGTCGGCGGGGTTGGTCTTGGGGCCGAGCAGCTTCTGTCCACCGCCCACGTCCTGCGTCGTACCGGTCATCTCGCGCAGGATGTCCGCGATGGGCGTGCCGTTGGCGTTCACAGCCCGCGGATTGACGCGCACCAGATCCTGCCAGGCCGCGATGGCACCATCCTTGTCGCCGAGGTCGTAGAGCAGCACGATGCCGGTGTTCATGCGCGCCGTCTCATGTCCGGGGTCTACGGCGATGGCCTTGGCGAAGGCGTCCAGGGCCTTCTGGAATTCGCCCAAAGAGCGATGCATGACGCCCATGTCGGTCAGCACGTTGGGATTGCCCGGGCTGATCTCAAGGGCACGGCTGTAAGCCTCGATGGACTTGGCGGGCTGGCCCGTGTCGAAGTAGAGGTTGCCGAGGGTGATCCAGGCGTTCACGTCCTGCGGGTTCAGGGCCACGCGGTCGGAATAGATCTTGATCTGGCCAAGCATGTCATTGCCCTGGGTCTGGGCAGGAGCTTCACCCTGCCCCTTGGTGGAATGAAAAGCCGTGCTGAAGGCGACTCCGATGAGCGCCCCGGCCATCAGGATCACGATCCCGTAAACCAGGGTATTGTTCTTTTTGCCTGGCTGCTGTTTTGTCGATGATTTTGCCATGCATTCTCCTTGTCTGAAATTTTGACCCGGGTTCGGGCGGATACGGACCGGACCTCCCGGAACGCATCCGTGCCCCAAGCAAGCATCGGACCACACGCAGGCACCGACACTACCGCAGTTCAGCAGGAATAAATTCAAGAAAAACAAAATCCTGCACATTGATTGCACGGCGAAACACCCAAAACTGCACATCGAACAGGACCTCGGGAGCAATGGCAAAGCGTCCATTCCAGGCGGCAATCGGCTCGACAGACAGTAACAATCCATACGGCCGTCAATATCGGCGCTCCCTACTGAAAACCCGAAAGGGGCTTGACCACCCGGCCCAGCCCCTTCCGGGCGCATCCATTTTGACCTGCCCTGCCCGCGATTCCCAGCCCTTTCCCCGCAGCCCCGAGCCAGCGCCCCGCCCGTCGTTCCCCCGTTTGGGCCATTTGGCGAATTGCTCCATCCTTTCATTGAGCTGCATCGAGAATGATCATCCAGGCTCACGCCCAAAAAATCCGCAAAGCAAGAGAGATGATTCTGAAACAAATGACGATTTTCTTGAACAATCGTCTGATAGCATCTATAAATTGTTTCAATATGTCAGGTCAGACGCCGATCGGCCACTGTCATCGCGTTCGCTTATGCCACGATGCGCCAAAGCACCTGATGCGAAGTTCCATTGCACCCGCATAAAATACGCCACCCATGGCGCGGTGACCACAAATGCAGAACAACAACCCAAAGCGCCCCCGTTCCGGCAGATTTTTCGATGACATGAGGCTGGCCGAAAATTTCGGGTCCATCCGCTTCCGGCTCGTGGTGCTCGTCGGCATCGGTCTTTTTGTCATGATTGTCGGCGCCATGGCGCTCACTTCCATGTCCATGATCAAAAAGCGGGTCGTTCACGACATCGAGCGGACCCTGCGCTCCAGCCTGCGCATCGCCGGCAATTCCTTTGAACTCTGGGTGAACCAGCGCACGGCCCAGACCGGACAGCTCGGGCACGCCCCGGAACTTGGAAACATCACGCAAACGCTCGCGCGAATCGAGCCCAGGGGCGATCTGCTTCTGGCGTCCTTGGCCCAGCAGCAGGCGAGAAACTTTTTTTCCTCCGCGCACACGTTTCCCTACAGCGGCTTCGCCATCGTCAGCCTCGACTCAGTGACCCTCGCGTCGAGCGACACGACCGAGGTGGGCACAAAGCCAGCCTTTCTGACCAATGACCCGGACGCCATGAAGAAGATCCTTGAAGGCCAATCCCTGGTCATCTTTCCAAGGCTTCCCGAAGACGGCGCGATCGAGTCCGAAGCTCTGGAGATTCTCTTTGCCGGACCGGTCATCAGACTGGACGGCAGGGTGCTCGCGGCCCTCTTTCTTCGCCTGACGGCCAAAGACGGCCTGATGGAACCTATGCTCGACACGGCCGATGATTCTTCCCTGGAGGCATTCGCCTTCAACGACCAAGGGCTGCTCATGACCGGCAGCCGCTTCGACAGTCGGCTGCGCGGCAGCGGCCTGCCCGGGGAAGACCGGCAAAGCGCCCTGACAACCGTGCTTCGTGATCCGGACCAGGATCAGCCCGCCCCGGATTCGGCAAGTTCCATCAATTCAGGGCCCCTGACAAAACCAGCGGCCGGAGCCATCCGTCTTGGGCAGGCGCTTACCGGGACACCTGGCGGAAACACGGAACCCGTCATCGAATCCGACGTCACCGGCTACAGGAGTTACCGGGGCGCGAAGGTCTTCGGGGCCTGGCTCTGGAATCACAGGCTGAATCTGGGCATGGCCGCCGAAATCGACATGGCCGAGGCCCTGCACGACTTTCATTACATCAGGGCCTCGGCCTTCGGCATACTTGGCATCACCCTCTTTCTCGCCGTCGGTTCGACCCTGCTGGTCCTGGGCATTGGCCAACGCACCAGCAGGGCCTGGGCAAAGGTCAGGGACGGCCTCGAGGACATCGTCGAGGAACGCACGGCCGAACTGAAGGCCGGGGAGGAGCAGTTGCGGGCCATCATCGACAATCTCCCGAGCGTGGTCATCCTGAAAGACAGGGACGGCCGCCACCTCATGATCAACGCCTTCTTCGAGCAGGCCACCGGGTTTTCCGCCGAGACGGTCCTTGGGCGCAGGGACGACGAATTCATGCAGCGCGAAGTCGCCGAGAGAATCATGGCCGAGGACCGGGCAGTCCTCGAATCCTGCAGACCCCACAAGTTCGAGGAACAGGTCCCGCATCCCGACGGCACCCTGCACGCCTATCTGACCACCAAGGTGCCGCTGCGCGACGAACAGGGGGCCCCGTTCGCCCTCATCATCCTGGCCACGGACATCACCACGCGCAAAAAGCTTGAAAGGGAGGCCCTTGAGGCCAAGGAGCAAGCCGAGGAGGCCACCAGAGCCAAATCGGACTTTCTGGCCAACATGAGCCATGAAATCCGCACTCCCATGAACGCCATCCTCGGCATGAGCCATCTGACGCTGCAGACCGACCTGACTCCCAAGCAGCGGGACTACCTGTCCAAGATCGACGGCGCGTCCAAGGCCCTGCTACGCATCATCAACGACATCCTCGACTTCTCCAAGATCGAGGCCGGAAAACTCGACATCGAGAACATTGAATTCAATCTGGACGATGTCGTCGACAACCTGGCCGCGATGCTGGTCGTCAAGGTCGAGGAAAAGGGCCTTGAGCTGCTCTTTCGCATTGACCCCACGATCCCGCGCAGCCTCGTGGGCGACCCTCTGCGCCTGGGCCAGATTCTGCTCAACCTCACCGGCAATGCCGTCAAATTCACCGAGCAGGGCGAAATCGTCGTGGCCGCGAAGCTCCTCGAAAAGAGCGCCGACAACGCGCTCATCCGCTTCAGCGTGCAGGACTCCGGCATTGGCTTATCAAGCCAGGAGCAGAAAAAGCTCTTCCAGTCCTTCACCCAGGCCGACACCTCCACGACCCGCAAATTCGGCGGCACCGGCTTGGGGTTGGCCATCAGCAAACGCCTGGCCAGTCTCATGGGCGGGGACATCGGCGTGGACAGCGCGCCTGGCCGTGGAAGCACCTTCTGGTTCACCATCCGGACCGGCCTGCACGACAAGGAAAAAACGCCCCTGCGAATGCCGGTCGATGATCTCAAGGGCATGCGCGTGCTTGTCGTGGATGACAACAGGACGTCCCTTGAGATTCTCTCCGAGGCTTTGGAGAGCATGGGGTGCATCCCCGAAACCGCCCTGTCCGGGGAAGAGGCCCTTGAAAAGATCGTGGCCGCGCCACCGCAAAAGCCTTACGAACTGGTGCTCATGGACTGGAAAATGCCGGGCTGGGACGGCGTTGAGGCGGTCAGGCGCATCAGAAACGAACGACATCTGCCAAAGATGCCCGCCATCATCATGGTCACGGCCTACGGCCGGGAGGAGATCATGCGCCAGGCCGAGACGGTCGGCATGGAAGCGTTTCTCATCAAGCCCGTGAGCCGAAGCATGCTCAAGGACGCAATCATGAAGGTCCTCGGGCACGATGTGCGCCCGGACATCGACGAAAACCCGGCAACCGGCCGTGGCGGAAGCCGCGAAAAAATTCGGGGAGCGCGCATCCTGTTGGCCGAGGACAATGTCATCAACCAGCAGGTCGCCCGCGAAATCCTGGAAAGCGAAGGTCTGGAGGTCGTCGTTGCCGGAGACGGGCGTGAGGCCGTGCGGCTCGCCACGGAGCAGCGCTTCGACCTGATCCTCATGGACATTCAGATGCCCGTAATGGACGGCTTCGAAGCCACGGCGCGACTGCGGGCCATGCCTGAATTCAAGGACATGCCCATTCTGGCCATGACGGCCCACGCCATGGCCAAGGACAGACGCAAAAGCCTGGACATGGGCATGAACGACCACATCACCAAACCCTTCGACCCCAAGGAGCTCTTCTCGGCCCTGACGCGCTGGATCGATCCCGCGCGCATCGATCCCGTGCGCATCGATGCCGCAGGGCACGACGAGGCCGGCCCCAAAGATGCCGCGCTCACGGCGCCGCAGGATGACGCCGTCCTGCCCAGGACGCTGGAAGGCATCGACATCCCAAGCGGACTGGCCCGGGTGAACGGAAACAAAAAACTCTACCGCACCCTGCTGATCAAGCTGCATGACGAATACCGTGACGCCCATGGCAGGATTTGCGAGCTGCTGGACAAGGGGGACATGCATGAAGCCATGCTCCTGGCCCATACCGTCAAAGGCGTCGCCGGAAATCTGGGAGCGGCCCGGATGCAGGCCACGGCGGCCGCGTTGGAGGAGCCCCTCAAAGCCGGTAGCCTCCCGGATACCTCCCGCCTCGACAATTTCAGGACCAGCCTGGAATCCGTCATGCGCGGCCTTGAGCCCCTGGCAGGGCAAACAAGCGCTTCTCCACCGGATCCCGCCGGAGGGGACATCTCGGAAGTCACGGTGCGCCTGGACGTCCTGGAGCGGCTTCTGCCCCAGCTCAAGGCGCGCAAACCAAGACTTTGCGCGCCCATTCTGGAGGAGATGGCGACCCTGAACTGGCCCGGAGAGGCAGTCCGGGACGTGATGGAACTGGAAACGCTGGTCAAGAAATACAATTTCAGCGACGCCCTTACGGTTGCGGAAAACCTCTTACGCATCACAGGAGCATGAAACCATGACCAGCCGCGTTGAAAAACCCGTCATCCTGATCGTGGACGACACGGAGTCCAACATCGACCTTCTGGTGGGCGTGCTCGGAGACGAATATGAACTCAGCGTGGCCATGAGCGGCCTGGAAGCGCTCGAAGCTGTGCGCGATGCCCGGCCCGACCTGATCCTGCTGGACATCATGATGCCTGGCATGGACGGCTACGAGGTCTGCCGCAAACTCAAGTCGGAGCAATCCTGGGCAAGGATTCCGGTCATTTTCATCACCGCCATGACCGAAGTCGAGGACGAGGCCAGGGGCTTTGATGTCGGCGCCATCGACTACATCGCCAAACCCTTCTCGCCGCCCATAGTCCAGGCCCGGGTAAAAACGCACCTGGCCCTGGCCGACCAGCAGCGGACCTGCGAAAAAACCGTGGAAACACAGGTGGCCGCGATCCGCCAGGGACAAAAGGACGCGATCTACATGATGGGACAGGCCGGCCATTACAACGACGACAACACCGGCGTGCACATCTGGCGCATGGCCGCCTACGCCCGCGCTCTGGCCAAGGCGGCCGGGTGGACCGTGGAAGAGCAGGAGCAGATGCTCCTGGCCGCGCCAATGCATGACTCGGGGAAAATCGGCACTCCCGACGCCATCCTGAAAAAGCCCGGCAAGCTCACGGATGAGGAATGGGTCATCATGCGGGAACACACGACCGTCGGGCACAAGATTCTCTCGGTCAGCGATGCGCCTGTCTTCCGGATGGCCGCGGAAATCGCCCTCTCCCATCACGAACGCTGGCTGGGTGGCGGCTATCCGCAAAACATCAAGGGGGAGGACATCCCCGAATCGGCCCGCATCTCGGCCATCGCCGACGTCTTCGATGCCCTGACCATGGAGCGTCCCTACAAGGAAGCCTGGAGCGTGGACAAGGCCATGGAATACATCCGGGACAACGCGGGGCATTTCGAGCCGCGCCTGACGAATCTGTTCATTTCCATCAGGGATGAAATCGAGCGCATCAGGGACTATTGGAACCAGCACGAAAAGGAGGACCTCTTTACCGCCTCCCTGGACGAACTCGGCAGCTAGAGGGGTTCGGCGAACCGGCCGAAAATCCTCCTCCGGGACGTTCGCACGCCCTGAAACAGCCCCAGTTCGACAGGCACTCCGCATTCGGATAAAAAACGAAAGCGGCCCGGGCCCCTTGCTGATGCCATCGGCGCCCGGGACACCTGGAGGCTCAATGTACCTGACCGCCATGACCCATCGCGACGAGCTTTTCGAGCTGACCCTGCGCTGGATGAACGACGATTTCCATCCTGACGACGGAGAAACGCTGACTCGCATATTCGTGTATGAAAGCGCCATTTCCGCCGTGATCAGCGAACGCATCCTGCGCCTGCTGGGAGGATTTTGGGGTTCCAAACTGCACGCACGGCGAGTCCGGTTCAAGCAGGAACTGCGCGAACGTATTATCGCACATCTCGGCGCACTCACTCCGCGAATGGCTGAACTGGCGTACAGCTATCGCCAGAACCCCAAATATTTCTTCCCCTACCTGCCCATCGATGCCCTGGTTATCACCGACCTGGACTCTCACCTGCTGGCGCTGGGCCGCATCAAACGCATGGCCCGTGTGGCGGAAAAGGTTTCGTTCAGGCTGGTGGAAGCCCTGTACAGGGAAATCCGAAGCAAGGCCCGTCACTTAGCCGAACTGCGTGCCGCGCAGGCGGGTGTGCCGCTTAACGAACTTTTGAGTTCGAAAGAGGCTATGCAGAACGATTTTGTACAGGCTGAGGAAGCCGTGGCTTGCAGTTTCATGGACAAAACCATCCATATCGGCGCCGAATCCCTGACCATAAACGACATCGTCGGTTTCAAGATTATAGCGCCTCAGGAAACCCTTGACCGCCTTCCGGACATGCTGGGGAACGAAGCAGGGGTGCATATCGCAGAAATTGAAAAGCACACCGGCAACTACAACGCCGTAAATCTGCTGCTGGATGTTGCCCTTCCTCCCGCGAACGTGCTGACCGCCAGGCTTGCCGAAATGGATTGGGACGTGGCCCGCAGGCGGGGCCTGGACCGAGACGAGATACGGCGCAATATAGCCGGTTACGTGGAACAAGGCGCGGATTCGGTACGCATCGAGCTCATTCTGACTACACCGGAAGAACTCATGGAGGCGGAGTTCGGCCGATCCATCCATGAACTGCGCGTACTGCGACTGCGGCAGAGGCAAAAATACCGGGGCCCCCTGGGGCAGAACGCGAGCTATCTGATCGAATACATGCTGGCCCTCGCGTCTTCGCCCACGGTCCACATTCCGGAGCTCCCCATCAAGATGTACGGCCGCTATCTGCCGGAAGAGATCTCCGCACTGAAACGCGGCCTGTACGGCAGTCCCATCGATGACGGTCTGCTCGGAGCGTTCTATCTGCACGAGGGCCAGGCCGAACAGATTCTTCCGGTGGACAGGCTGGCCGAAGAGAGCTGAATTGTCCCCCGCCCAGGCAGCTGCGCGAGCAGTTCTTTTTAAAGCGCTGCCAAGCTGCGGTTAGGACTTGGCCCCCTCCTGCGACAGGGCTTCAAAACCCGCGATGACGTCGAAAAGTTCCGCGTCGATCCCGGCCTGGCGCAGGCGGTGAAAAGCCCCGGACATATCGGCCAGCAGCTCCTCGATGTTCTTCTCCGCCCGCTGCATGGCCGCCAGGCGGCTCGCGTTCTCTCCGGCCAGGGATTCGGCGCAGGCCCGGAAAAGGGACACGAAAACATATTCACGCACCAGTGCGCGCAGAGTGCGCTCCGGATCGCCCGTGATCTCTGGCAGGCTTTTTGTGGGCCATGCCATACTGCCGTAGCGCTGCCGCCACCCCCTATCCAGAGGCAGCAGCTGCAGGTGACGGGGAACGCACTGGGTGCTGGCGTTTTGGCAGTTATGAAAAAGATGCACCTGCGCGTCATAGCCGAGCCTGGACTCGACTTCGGCCAGGATGCGCCCGATGAGCGGGGTGATGGCCTCCACCGTGTTCGGCGCCGGGAACAGCCCGGCGACATCCAGATCCGCCTCCTGCAGAAAACCCTGAACCCGCTCGCCCATAGCCCAGACAACGGGAGTCTGCGGCAGACCCGCCAGGAATTTTTGGGCCTGCTCCGCCACGGCCTCGTTGAACTGCCCCACCAGGCCCTGGTCCGAGCCGAGCACGATCACACCCATCGCCCCCCCGCCGCCGGCCATGCCTCCCGCATTGGCGGCAAACTGTCGCCCCGCTTCGCGCAGCGCCAGACCAAGCCCCAGATTCACGCTTTGGGCGTACTCCTCCAGGGCTTGGACCGCCTGCTCGTAGCGGACGATATTGGACGAGGCCATGGCCTTCATGGCCCGAACCACGGAATGCAGGTCGCCGGCACTGCGGATTTTACGGCGCAGGCCTACAGCGGTGTCGCTCATGACCGGGTCAGCCCCGCGTCGAGTAGTGCCTGCCGGGCCATGCGGACCAGGGCGGCCCGGTCATCGTCCGCCAGGCCTTCATGCTCCAGACGTTCCAGCATGGTCCCGGATACCGAAGCCACAGCCTGACGCACGGCCTGCTCGGCTTCGGCCATACGCTGCAGCGGGACAGCGCGGAACAGGCCCGAGGTCAGGGCCAGAAGCACGGCCAGTTGCTCCGGCATGGGCACAGGGGCGAATTCCGGTTGCCGCAAACAGGCCCGCAGGCGCCGTCCATGCTCCAGGGTTTCGAGGCTGGCGTCGTCGAGGCGCGCCCCGAAACGGGCAAAGCTCTCCAGCTCCTCGAACTGCGCGTAGGCCAGCTTCAGGTCCCCGGCCACCGCGCGGTAGGCTGCGCGCTGGGCTTTTCCGCCCACCCGCGAAACCGACGTACCGACATCCACGGCCGGCAGCACGCCAAGATGGAACAGCGTGGGCGAGAGGCTGATCTGCCCGTCGGTGATGGAGATGAGGTTTGTGGGAATGTAGGCGGCCATGTTCTGGGCCTCGGTCTCGATGACGGGCAGTGCGGTGAGGGAGCCGCCTCCACGTTCCGGACGCAGGTGTGTGGCCCGCTCCAGCAGCCGCGAATGGATGTAGAATATGTCGCCGGGAAAGGCCTCGCGCCCCGGAGGCCTGCGCAGCAGCAGAGACAGCTCGCGGTAGGATCGGGCGTGATGGGTCAGGTCGTCGTAGACGATGAGCACGTCGCGTCCCTGTTCCATGAAGTGTTCGGCAATGCTGGTGGCCGCGTAGGGCGCGATGTAGGACATGCCCGGCGGATCGCCGCCTTCAGCCACAACCACCACCGTGTAGCGCATGGCCCCCTTCTCCTTCAGCATGGCCACCGCCTTGGCCGTGGCCGCTGCGCGCTGCCCGATGGTGCAATAGACGCAGACGACGTTCTTGTCGTGCTGGTTGAGAATGGCGTCGAGGGCAATGGCCGACTTGCCGGTCTGGCGGTCGCCAAGGATCAGTTCGCGCTGCCCGCGTCCGATGGGAATGAGGGCGTCGACGACCTTGATGCCGGTCATCAGCGGCTCGGTCACCGGCGCGCGATCCATGTTTGGCGGAGCCGGGCGTTCGATGGGCAGGCGTTTTTCGCTGACCAGCGGCCCCAGGTTGTCCAGAGGGAGACCGAGCGGGTCGATGACCCGGCCCAGCAGCAAGTCGCCCACGGGCACGTCCATGACCCGCCCCGTACGCTCCACGGTGTCGCCCGCGCGCAGATGCCCGTGATCGCCAAGGAGCACCACGCCGATCTCCTCTGCGTCCAGGTTGAAGGCGATGCCGAAAATTCGTCCCGGAAAGGCCAGCATCTCCTCGAATTCGACTCCCGGCAGACCCGACACCCGTGCGATGCCAGGAGAGACGCTGATGATGCTGCCGATCTCCCGTGCGTCATGCGTCGGGATAAAATCCTCGCGAGCCTTGCGCAGGTTCTGAAAGGTCCTGTCCAGGGTGCCGGCGAGGGAACAGGTCATGCGCCCCTCCCCTCGCCTGCGGGAGCAACAGCTTCGGAAGCGGAAAACAGCTCGTCCATGCTCTTTTGCATCCGGGCCAGATATTCCTCTATGCTCCAGGAAATCTTGCGGTTCCCGGTCAGGATCTCGATGCCGCCGATGAGGTCCGGATCGATTTCAAAGTGCACCTTTGCGCTTCCCTCCAGGACTTCCTCCAGGGCTGAACGCACCGAGGCCCTGCTTTCTTCGGACAATTCAAAAGCGCTGCGCACCCGAAGCGGTCCGGACTTGGCATCGGTCACCAGATCGGAACGCGCAGGCTCGTCCATGGAGCGAACCCGTTCCGCGAAGACCTGGCTGGCGCGCTCGTCGAAGCTCGCCCCTGCCAAGTCGGACAGGGTCTTGCGGGCAATGGCATAGGTTTCCTCCCGCGTGCGCCGCGCTATCTCATCGAGCAGGCAGTCACGGTCCCGTTTCAGGGCCTTGCTCTGCCTTGCGCGCTCGGCTTCGGCTTCCTCCCGCGCCTGGCCCAAGAGCTTCTGTCGTTCGTCCCCAGCTTCATTTCTGGCCGTTTCCAGAAACTCCTCGCGGGTGTCTTCCAATACCTTTTTTTGACGCTTAAATTCCTCCCGCTCCCGGGCGGCTTCGGCCTGCATCCGCTCGCCATCGGCCAACTCCTTGGCGATACGCTCCTCGCGGGCGTCGATGGCACCAAGGATCGGCTTGTATAGAAAGCGCTTCATGAGCCAGACCAGGACGAGAAAATTGACGACCTGCGCGCCGACGGTGAACCAGTCGATGAGCATGGCTACTGCCCCGCTGCCTGCCCGACGGCATGGGTCCAGAACGGATTGGCGAAGAGCAGGATCATGGACAACACGAAGCAGTAGATGGCCGTGGATTCGATCATGGCCACGCCGACAAAGAGGGTGCGGGTGATGGTCATGGAGGCGTCGGGCTGCTGCGCCAGGGCGGTCAGGGCCTGGGCCACGGCCCGTCCCTCGCCCAGGGCCGGGCCCAGGCAGCCGATGCCCGTAGTCAGGCCGGCGGTGATGATGGAGGCTACGGCAATGAGGGTCATGCTGTCCATGTTCTCTCCTTTGTAATCATTTGGTTGTCTCCCTGCGGTCCGAGACGCTGGTGGCGGCCGCGATGTATACCGTGGCCAGGATGAAGAAAATATAGGCCTGGATCATGCCGGTCAGAAGACCTAGCGCGGTCATGACGATGGGAAAGAAAAACGGGGTGACCAGCAGCAGGATGGCCGCGATCATGGCCCCGCTCATCATGTTTCCGAAAAGGCGCACGGCCAGGGCCATGGTGCGGGAAAGCTCGCCGATGACATTGAAAGGCAGCATGAACGGAGTCGGCTGGGCATAGGAGGCCAGATAACGACGCACTCCCTGTTTGCGGATGCCGTACAGCGGCACGGCCACGAACACGCACAGGGCCAGGGCCGCGGTGGTGGAAAGCGAAGCCGTGGGCGCGGCATAGCCGGGGATGACGGAGCACAGGGCGGCCAGGGCCACGAAAAGAAAAAGAGTCGCCAGAAAATCCAGATATTCCCTGGAGCGGGCAATGCCGACTTCGCGAATCTGCCTGTCCAGGGCCGTGACCACGATCTCGAGCAGATTCTGCCAGCGCGAGCGATCATCGCTCCTGGACAGTCGGCGGGTGATGAGTATCGACGCCAGGGTCATGGCCAGCATGAGAGCCCAGGTGAAGACGATGGTGGCATTTATCTTCACAAATCCGTACTGCCACAGGAGTATGGCATCGGGGCTGATACGCATCACTTCCCTCCATTCATGCAGCTCTTGGTCAGCCGCGTTGCAGCCATGCGCGCTATGATGAACCCGAGCAGACAGGCCGCCAGGCGCTCCCAGCGCCCGTCGCCGACCAGGTAGAACCCGCCCAGAGTGACGCCGGTACGAACCACGAAGCTTCCCATGAACCAGGCTGCGGAATGGCTTGAGGCCAAGGCCCTGCGGGTGGTCCACCACAGGCCGCCGAAAAAGAAGGCTCCGAGACAAAGGCCGGCGGCAAGGGCCAGCGCGAAATCGCTATGTATCATCGTCTTTCTGCTCCTCGCGGATGGCCCGATCCTCTTTGGCCACCCAGTACCAGGCGTTCCAGCAGCCCAAGGCCAGACCCGCCACGAGCAGGGCCAGGGTCCAGGACCTTCCGCCCGGGTAATTCTGGTCCAGCCACAAACCCATAAACACACCCAGGAGGGTCGGGATGCTCACCGACCAGCCGATGATTCCCATCATCCCGAGCCCAAACCAAACCTCGTTCCCGGCTCGTTTTTTGGCCCGCAGCTTGCGTCTGGCCCGCACGTCGACTTCTCGCTCCAGATCCGGCTTTTGCGGATTTTCGTGACTAGTCACGGTAAAACCCGGCCATGCGGCGGATCAAGCCGCTTTCCATTCTCACCAGGGCCCGGCGCACCTCCTGCTCCTCTTCGTCCAGATGCATGAATTCCTCTTCCACAGCCCGGCGCAACTGCCCCAGATCCTGCCCAGCGATGGCGTTGCGTACGCAGACCACGACATCATGCCCGGTCTTGGTCAGCACGCCTTCATCCACTGCGACGTAGACCTCCTGCGTCTGTTCTGTTTCGTAAACCAGGATGCCGGGACAAAGCGCGGCCACACAATCCCGTCGCCTCGGCAGGATGCCGAAGGAGCCGTCGCGACTTTCGGCCACGATGCGCAAGGCCCCCACATCTTCGAAAACCCTGAACGGGAGCAGAATCCTAAGACGCATTTCCATCACGGTCCTCCTGCTCCTTGCTCCCGGCGACTTTATCTTTGGCCTGGTCTACTTCACCGATCATGTACAGGGCGCTCTCGGGATAGTCCTTGAACTCGTCGTCAAGAATGCGCTCGCACCCTTCGAGCGCCGCATCCAGGGAAACGAAAGCGCCCGGAAGCCCGGTGAACTGCTCGGTGGTAAAAAAAGGCTGGGTCAAAAAACGCTCCAGCCGCCGCGCGCGATTGACCACAAGGCGATCCTCCTGCGCGAGCTGCTCCAGACCGAGCATGGCGATGATGTCTTTCAAGTCCTCGTATTGAGCCAAGGTTTGGCGAACCTGGCGGGCGACAGAGTAATGGCGCTGGCCGACAACACCCGGGGTGGCCATCTTGGAGTTGGATTCCAGCGGATCCACGGCCGGATAGAAACCTTCGCCGGCCCGCTTGCGGGACAGGACGATGGAGGCCGAAAGATGGGAAAAGGTGTGCACTGCTGCGGGGTCGGTGAAATCGTCGGCCGGGACATAGACGGCCTGGATGGAGGTGATGCTGCCGGTGTCGGTGTTGGCGATGCGCTCCTGCAGCTGCGACAGCTCCGTGCCCATGGACGGCTGGTAGCCCAGGCGGGACGGCATCTGACCCATCATGCCCGAAATTTCCGACCCGGCCTGAATGAAACGGAAAATATTGTCGATGAGCAGAAGCACGTCGCGGCGTTCGTCGTCGCGAAAG
Organism: Desulfomicrobium macestii; assembly: GCF_014873765.1. Classification (NCBI taxonomy): domain Bacteria; kingdom Pseudomonadati; phylum Thermodesulfobacteriota; class Desulfovibrionia; order Desulfovibrionales; family Desulfomicrobiaceae; genus Desulfomicrobium; species Desulfomicrobium macestii. The sequence continues at coordinate 24,607 of NZ_JADBGG010000006.1, forward strand.
TACTCAGCCATGGTCAGGGCAGCGTGGCCGACGCGAAACCGGCTGCCCGGCGGCTCGTTCATCTGCCCGAAGACCATGACCATGTTCGGCAGCACCCCGGCATCCTTCATCTCGCGGTACAGCTCCTCGCCCTCGCGGCAGCGCTCGCCGATGCCGCAAAACAGGCTGACCCCCTCGTGATGTCCGATCATGTTGTGGATCATCTCGGTTAGAAGGACGGTCTTGCCCACCCCCGCCCCGCCGAAAAGCCCGGCCTTGCCGCCCCGCTCCAGGGGCAGCAGCACGTCGATGACCTTGATCCCGGTCTCGAAGATCTCTGTTCTGGTGGAACGCCGCGACAGGGATGGAGGTGGATTGTGGACGCTGCGCGGGGAAACGTCGCGCACTTCGCCCTCCTGGTCCAGGGCGTTGCCGAAAACGTCGAACATGCGCGAAAGCAGTCCAGGCCCCACGGGTGCCATCAGAGGGCCGTCCGTGTCATGGGCGACCATGCCCCGGGCCAGGCCCTGGGTCGGGGTCAGGGCGATGCCGCGCACGTGCTCTTCGTCAAGGTGGGACATGACCTCGATGACGATGCGCCCGTCCTTCCCCGTACGCAAAATGTTCCGGATGGCAGGCAGGCCGGAGGTGAAAGAAACATCCACGACGCTGCCGCGCACGGCGGTGACGAAGCCCGTATTTCCTGATCGAGCGGACTGATCCAGGACAGGAGGCGTTACTGAAGAATCGGGGCGTTGAGAAGAAGTGACCATGATCACTTATTGCCCCTTCACCGGCCAGGGTCAAGCTTCTTCGTGATCAATGCCGTTTTGTGCTCTGCCCTTGCCCGCGAAATGCACGAAACAGAAGCCAGAATCCGACCAGCACGCAGGGCACGCTCAGCCACTGGCCCACGGTCAAGAACTGGCCGTACTCGTAGGCCGCCTGGGGCATCTTGTAGAATTCGAGGACAAAGCGGGCGGCAAAAACCAGAGCCAGGAAGATGCCGGCCAGCAGGCCCTGGCGGTCGCGCAGGTCTCGCACCCGATAAGCCAGGAGAAGAACGATGAAGATCAAAAGATAGGCCGCGGCCTCGTACAACTGCACAGGATGCCTGGGCAGCGGGTCGAGGCGTTCGAAAATCACGGCCCAGGGCACGATGGTCGGCATGCCGACTATTTCGGAATTCATGAAATTCCCGATGCGGATGAACGCGCCGCCCAACGCCGCGGGGACGGCGATGCGGTCCAGCAGCCACCAGAAGCGCATGCCGCTGCGACGGGCATAAACACCCACGGCCACAAGAATCCCGATCACGCCGCCATGACTGGCCAGCCCGCCTTCCCATATCTTGAGGATCAGCAGCGGGCTCGACAGGTAATAGACCGGATCGTAGAGCAGGCAGTGCCCGAGCCGCGCGCCGACCAGGGCGCCGACGACCACAAAGCCCAACAGGGAATCCAGGTCGTCGGTGGAGCGCCCCTCCCGTATGAAGATGCGCCCCATGATCTGCAATCCGACGATGAATGCGGCGGCGAAAAACAAGCCGTACCAATGGACGGACAGGGGCCCAACGCTCACGGCGATGGGGTCGGCGTTCCAGTAGATCATGAAAAAAGTCCTCCCGGGGATGAGTTTTCAACAAGCCCGAATCGTTTCGCAAAAACCCGGCGTCATCCCCAGATCGACCCGTATAAAAGACCCGAAAACGTGGCCATGACGATGACCAGACTCACAAAAACAACCGTCTTCTTCACGCCCATGATGCTGTTTATGACCAGCATGTTGGGCAAACTCAGCGCCGGACCGGCCAGCAGCAGGGCCAGGGCCGGGCCCTTGCCCATGCCCGCGCCGATGAGGCCCTGCAGGATGGGCACTTCGGTCAGGGTGGCGAAATACATGAAGGCCCCGGCGAAGGAGGCGAAAAAATTGGCCCAGAAGGAATTGCCGCCCACGGCGCTGGCCACCCACTGCGAGGGGATGAGGCCTTCGTTGCCGACCCGGCCAAGCAAAGCTCCCGCGATAAGCACGCCGAAGAGCAGTAGCGGCAGGATCTGCTTGGCAAACCCCCAGGACGAGGAGAACCAGTCCCCGACCTCGCCTTCATCGGTGCTGGTGAAGGCGGACAGGCCGATGACTCCGGCCGTGAAGGCCAAAAGCGGCTGGCCGGGAAAGAAAACCGCCAGAAGAACCACCGGGATGGCGGCGGTACCCACTTTCCAAAGCTTCACATCGAACCAACGCACAAGCATTACGCCCAAGGCCACCGAGAATGCAGAGGTCAGCATCCACTTGGCCCCGAAAATGGTGGCCCACAATCCGGAATCCGTCTGGGGAGCGCCCCAGTTGGCGAAAACCAGAATCGCGACCATGGAGGCGAAATACAGGGCGTTCTGCCACAGAGGGCGTTTCACTTCCTCCTCGATCTGCGCCATCTGAATGACCTGCCGTTCGGCCTCCTCCTTGCGGAAGAAAAAGTGCATCAAAAGGCCGATGACCACGCTGAAAAGGATGGCTCCCACGGCGCGGGCGATGCCCATTTCAGGCCCCAGGATGCGGGCCGTCATGACGATGGCCAGCACGTTGATGGCCGGCCCGGAATAGAGGAACGCGCAGGCCGGTCCAAGGCCCGCGCCCATGCGGTAGATGCCCGCGAAAAGCGGCAGCACCGTGCAGGAACACACGGCCAGGATGGTGCCCGAGACGGCGGCTACACCGTAGGCCAAGACCTTGTTGGCCTTGGCGCCGAGATACTTCATGACCGCGCCCTGGCTGACGAAGACCGAGATGGCTCCGGCGATGAAGAATGCCGGAATCAGGCACAGCAGCACGTGTTCCTGAGCGTACCATTTGACGAGATGAAAGGCTTCGAGGATGGCGTTGTCAAAACGCGGCACGCCCACGGGCAGATAAAAGCAGGCCAGGAAAACCGCGACAATGACCGCCAGGGGCTTCCACTCTTCTCTCCAGTTCATGATCAACCTCTACTTGAGTTTTGGCCGGGCAGACTGGCCGGTCATTGATAATTGTTCCATGGCGCGCGTCGAAAGCACGGCCTCCACGCAATGCATGAAATTCAGGACGCACGGGACCTTGAGGCTGTAATACACCTGCTTGCCCCTTTTCTCGTCCTGCACGATGCCTGCCTGCTTGAGCACGGTCAGATGCTTGGATACGGTGGAAAAATCCGCGTCGATGAGTTCCGCGAATTCGCAGACACACTTTTCCCCGGATTCCAGATGCTCGACCATCCACAAGCGGGTCGGGTGAGCCAGCGCCTTGAGCACGGCGGCCTTGGCCTCGAAAAACTTTCTGTCTTCAGCCTTCATGGTAGCTCCTACGTTTGCACAAATGACCAAGTATGCAAGGATCAGCGTTTCGTCAAGAGTGCGAGACCGATCTTGCCGGGCTGCCTTGAAGTTATCCAGGGAAGGAAAAAAGACGGGAAAAAAATTGACGCAAACAACGCTTGGCAATATTGCCAATTAAAAAAAGGAGACGCACATGCTCGTGCACCTGTGCCCGACCAGGGAAGATTTCGAGGCTCGCGCCAAGGTCATGAAGGCTCTCGCGCACCCGACCCGCCTCATGATGATCGAGGAGCTCTCGCGCGGCGAACGCTGCGTTCGCGAGCTGCGTGACCTGGCCGACCGCGATCTGTCCACGGTCTCCAAGCATCTCTCGATCCTGAAGGACGCAGGTATCTTGCAGGACGAGAAAAGGGGCAAACAGGTTTTCTACCGCCTGCGCGTGCCCTGTGTCCTGAATTTCTTTCATTGCCTGGACTCGGTGCTCACGGCCCGGGACAGGCTGGCAGGCCGTTGATAACCGGCCTGCAAATTTTAAATTTTTCAAGGCCGTTCAGACAAACTGATTCTTGGCCGTCAGGCCATTCGTAACTTCAACTGTTCAAGGAGTCGTCATGAAAAAAGTTCACGTTATGGGTCCTGGCTGCCCCAAATGTACGGAAACATTCAAGATCGTCGAAGCTGCCATTGCCGAATCAGGGGTGGAGGCAAGCCTGGAGAAAGTCACGGACTTCACCGAAATCTCAAAATTCGGAGTGTTCACGACCCCCGCAGTGGCCGTGGACGGCACGGTCAAGGTCATGGGCAAGGTGCCAAAGAAGGCCGATGTCGTAGCCTGGCTGACCGCGTAACACGCTTTCGGTCCGGAGCATCGCCGTCACCACGCCATCTTTTGCGGTCCCTGCAAAATGCGACGTCCCCTGGAAGGACGTCATGGCAGAAAGTCGTCATCCCCTGAAAAACGGAAATTCATGTGCAATGACCTGAAAGGCATGAATTTCAAGCCAATGCCGGGCCATGTCCGGCACACGTTCACGGGAATGACGATCAGGTTCACCGGCGACTTTTGGCATTTGTCTCCAACTTTAAACCAGATGCGCTGAAGCGAAGCAAAATGCCATTTGTTTCAAACGGCATTCGAGCAACCCTTTCTCCGAGGTTTCCATGAAAATCTTTCGCCTTTTTCTCGCCCTGTTTTTCCTGATCGCAGCATCACAGGCCGTGGCCGCTCCCTCTCCGCTCATTTCAGGAGCCCCCCAGGAAGTTCCCATCAAGGGCATGGTCACCATGGTCGATATTGGCGCAAAAGCCTGCATCCCGTGCAAGATGATGATTCCGGTTATCGAGTCCTTGTCCGAGGAATACGAAGGTCGGGCCGCCATCGTCTTCATAGACGTCTGGAAAAACCCGGACGAGACCCCGAAATTCGGTCTTCGCGCCATCCCGACCCAGATCTTCTATGACAAGGACGGCAAGGAAGTCATGCGCCACGAAGGATACTTTTCCAAAGAGGAGATCATCAAGGTTCTGACCAAGCTCGGGGTGGAATAATGGACCAGTTCCTGATCCTTATCCACGAGTGGATGGGGTCCGGCGTGGGCCTGGCAGCGCTGGGCTGCTTTCTGTGGGGCGTGGTTAGCGTGCTGTTCAGCCCCTGCCACCTGGCCTCCATCCCCCTCATCGTCGGCTACGTGGCTGGTCAGAACAAACTGGTCGAAGGTCGTCAGGCAGCATTCTATGCGATCCTCTTCACCACCGGGCTGTTCCTGACCATCGCCGCCATCGGCGTGATCTGCGCCTGGCTCGGACGGATGCTTGGCGACGTAGGCCCGTACTGGACCATCGTCGTCGGGCTCATTCTGTTGTGGGTGGCCATGGACATGCTGGGCGTCGCCCAATGCTCCATGGGCGGAAACCTCATGGGCCGTTTCAAACTGCGCGGCATGGGTGGGGCTTTCGTGCTCGGCCTGGCCTACGGCGTCCTGTCGGGTTCCTGTACTTTCGGTTTCATCGCGCCAATCCTGGCCGTCATCACGGTGCAGGAAAAGATCGCGACCGGCATCCTGCTCATCGTCCTCTTCGGCCTTGGGCACTGCATCCCCATCGTCATCGCCGGCAGCTCCACCGCCCTGGTTCGCCGTCTCATGGCCAACACCTCCTGGCAACGCGGGGGCACGGCTTTCCGGCGAATTGCCGGAATTCTGATCGGCCTCATGGGCTTCTACTTTATCGCCCGTCCGTTCCTGCCGGTCTGAGCCAATCTCTTTGAGGCAACCCGTCTTGGCCAGCGCGCCTGTCGCTCATGCCTCATGCGCCAGGCGGCAAGTTTTGCATTGACATATCCACCTATGCGGATATGTATTCACCATCTGGCGCGAGCCCACCACAGACAGGACAAGAAGGAGACATGAGCCACATGAAGAAAGAAACCACCGCCGGAATCAGCTTTTTCGAGAAGAACCTCACCCTCTGGGTCGCCCTGTGCATGGTCGCGGGCGTGCTCATTGGCAATTTTTTGCCCGCTGTCCCGGCATTTTTAAGCAAGTTCGAATACGCCAAGGTCTCCATTCCCATCGCTGTGCTGATCTGGTTCATGATCTACCCCATGATGATGAAGGTCGATTTCGCCAGTATCAAAAACGTCGGCAAAAATCCGACCGGGCTGTACCTGACCTGGGTCGTCAACTGGCTGATCAAGCCTTTCACCATGTTCGCCATCGCGGGCTTTTTCTTTTTCGTCGTCTTCAGGCCCTTCATTCCGCATGAACTTGCCAAGGACTATCTGGCCGGAGCCATCCTGCTCGGGGCCGCGCCGTGCACGGCCATGGTCTTTGTCTGGAGTCATCTGACCAGGGGCAACCCGGCCTACACCGTGGTCCAGGTGGCCACCAACGACCTCATCATCCTGGTCGCCTTCACCCCCATCGTGGCTTTTTTGCTGGGGATCAGCGGCGTGACCATTCCCTGGAACACCCTGCTCCTCTCCGTGGTCCTGTTCGTTGTCATCCCCCTGGCAGGCGGCGTGCTGACCCGCAACCATGTCATAAAAAGCAAGGGACTGGATTATTTCAACAACACCTTCATCCCCAAATTCAACAATGCCACCATCGTCGGCCTGCTCCTGACCCTGGTGCTCATCTTCTCCTTCCAGGGCGAGGTGATCCTCGGCAATCCGCTGCACATCCTGTTCATAGCCGTCCCGCTCATCATCCAGACCGTGCTCATCTTCTTTCTGGCCTACCTTGCGGGCAAAAAACTCAAACTCTGCCACAGCATCGCCGCCCCGGCGGGAATGATCGGCGCGTCCAATTTCTTCGAACTGGCCGTGGCCGTGGCCATCACCCTTTTCGGGGCATCTTCCCCGGTGGTCCTGGCCACCATCGTCGGCGTGCTGGTGGAAGTTCCGGTCATGCTGGCCCTGGTCAAATACGCCAACCGCACCACAAGCTGGTTCCCGGACTCGGAGGCCTGACGGCCATCATCGCGCGGACGCACCAACAAAAACCCCATAAACAATTTCCGGGCGGCTTCTCACGAAACCGCCCGGAAATTTTTCATCTGCCCAGCCAGGCTTTGAGCGTGCTTTTCGATCTTCTCAATTCACGCCATGCAGTTGTTCCATGGTGCGGGCCACTGCGCTCAGGCTGAAGTTGCTGAGCATGTGCACGGGTTTCTTGAACTTCTTGCCCAGGTTCTTGACCTTCAGACAAGCGCCGTGGCTGTTGCAGTTTACCGGGCAAAGGACCAGATCCGCCCGCTGCACGCTGTTTTCGAGCCCCTTGCCCCCCGACTTCATGTGTCCGGCGTGATATTCGAACACGCCGCCGCGCTCCTCGATCAGCCTGCGATAGGACTTCTCCATGCGCTCGATGCCGCCAACGATGAGCACCCGTTTCTTGCACAGATCGTAGGACGGACACCTGGGGCTGCATTTTCCGCCCCTGCAGTCTCCATCCATACATGACTTAGGCCCCCTCTCCTCCGCCTGGCGGGACATAAAAGTGTGGGACCGGCAAAGGCCAGAGTTCCCGGAACGCTGCACAGAGCGTTCCTTTTCCGCAGCTGAGATCTTCATCCAAAAACCCCCTCTTTTCGCGACAACACCCGGCTGCCAGGCACGATGCGATATTGATGCCTTGCGCATGCTTGCGTCTTTCTCCAGACGGAGTGCCCCATGAAAAATGGTCATTGACCCCGGCGCCTAGCCCTTGGGTCGTGCACTATAAATTAGACATAACTAATATATTGACACCCACCTATCCCGCAAAATCGACCCTTGTCAACATGCAACAAGCCAAGTCGAAACAAAAAAACTACCGATATGGCAATAATACAAACTTAAAGACAACTAACAAAACACATGTGAGCCAGCGTCATTCGTGAATTTGATCCGTGAACACCGTCGCGTCCTTCATTCCGGTCACAAGCCTGGCAGGACAGGCCGAGACCGGAATCGTGGCGTCGCCGAACTTTTTGAAGGCCTCGCGCTTGGCTTCGCCGGTGAAAAGAAGAACCCCGGTCCGCGCAGTGAGCATGAGCGACAGGGAAGAGCTCATCCGTTCCGGAGGCGGCTTTGGCGAGTCGTCCATGACGATAAAGCCGTGATGCGGGTCCGTCACGGAGTGATGCCCCGGAAACAGGGCCCCGACGTGGCCGTCCTCGCCGGAACTGAGCAGGATGATGTCGTAGCGGAATCCCTGCCCCGCGAGCACCTCTTCATAGGCCAGTGTTCCGCGATCCGTCGCGGTCGTATCCAGGATGAAGGGGTGGGCGTTTTCCGGAGAAATCTTGCCTTCCCGCGCCAGAGGCGTGACGAGATGATCCCGGAGCAGCCCAAAATTGCTGTCGGGATGATCGATGGGAACAAGTCTCTCGTCAATGATGAAGAAATGCACCCGGTGCCAATCGAGCGCCTCCGTACGCATCGCGTCGAAAATCTTCACAACGCTTCTCCCGCCGGGCACCGCGATGTTCACGGCGGCGTGCACGGCCAGAGCATCCCGAAGCTTTTGGCACAGGTGCCGGGCAGCCCGTTGCAGGAGCAGATCGGTATCCTTTTCTTGGAGTATCGTGAGCATGAAATGTGTCCCTTTAAAACAAATTCAAGCCAAAAAACGGCTGTCGAACCTCTCTCAAATCCTGAATCATTTTGAAGCATCGCGCTCTGCGGAAAAATCGCCATCGCCGATGACCTAGCGTACTCAATAACCCGTATTCGTCTAAAATAACAAGAGGAGTTGTTCCCGGCAAAGGTCTGGCGTACAGCGACCGGCATGAAACCGGTCAACAACATCCACGACAATCTGTTCCGATACACCATGAGCCACAGCAATGTGGCCGCCGACTTTCTGGTCCAGTACCTGCCTTCGGAAGTGACCGGCAATTTGCGCCTCGACACCCTGACCATCGCCAAGGATACCTTTGTGGACCCGAATCAGCGGGAGCACTATTCGGACCTGCTTTACACGGTCCTCCTGAAGGGAGGCACATCGGCGTTCGTCTATTTCCTGTTTGAGCACAAAAGCCGGCCCGACCGTTTCGTTGCGCTACAGATCCTGCGCTACATGGTCGAAATCTGGGAACTGCACCGCAAGCAGCAAAAAAAATCCAAGACCCTGCCACTCATCATCCCCATCGTCGTCTATCACGGCAAGAACACTCAAAAAGCGTCAAGACTCGCCGATCTGATCGAACTTCCGGACATGAAATGCAACGCTTACGTGCCGCGCTTCGACCTCGCGTTTTACGATTTCTCGCCCGCATCCGATGAAAAAATCAAGGGAGCCATCACCCTGCGCCTGATGCTTGCGTGCTTTCGGGCCAAGAACAACCCAAGAACGGTCGGGCACGTCATGGACCTCTTCGGGCTGCTGGCCAAACTCGACAACAGTGCAACCTCCATGCGCTGGATCGAGGTCATCGCGACCTACCTGTTCCAGACCATGGACATCGACAGGGACGTCATGCACAATATCGCAAGCATACAACTGGACGCGAACAAGGAGGGAAAGGTCATGACCCTGGCGGATAGGCTGCGCAAGGAAGGCCGGATTGAAGGCAGAATGGAAGGCAAGCTGGAAGGTAAGATGGAGGGTAAGATGGAGGGAGAAGTCATGGGCCGCCATGCCGTGCTGCAACGCCTGCTCGGCAAACGCTTCGGCAAGGACATCCTGGACATCCGCATGCAGGACCGCCTGCGGAGCGCCAGCGCCGAACAGCTCGACCTCTGGGCGGAGCGCATCCTCGACGCCACGACTATCGAGGATGTCTTCAGGGAATAGACCCGCCGGTTGCGGCCCATGTTCCAGACCATGGACATCAACAGGGACGTCATGCACAATATCGCGAGCATTCAACTGGACTCGAACAAGGAGGGAAAGGTCATGACCCTGGCGGATAGACTGCGTAAGGAAGGCCGGATTGAAGGCAGGAAGGAGGGCAAGATGGAGGGAGAAGTCCTGGGCCGCCATGCCGTGCTGCAACGCCTGCTCGGCAAGCGCTTCGGAAAGGACATCCTGGACATTCGCATGCAGGACCGCCTGCGGAGCGCCAGCGCCGAACAGCTCGACCTCTGGGCGGAGCGCATCCTCGACGCCACGACCATCGAGGATGTCTTCAGGGAATAGATCCATCCATCCCGGTCGAGGCCCCATGCCTCAAGCCTGGCCCAAGTCAGGCTCACGCCTGCGTCATCTTTTTCGGCCATCTCTTGGCCGCGTTTGGCCCGAACATGATTCCTATTCCCGGACGCGGTCTCCAGCCACAGGCGCTCCCGCTTCGAGCAGCCCTCCCCAGTCCGTCCGCTCGCCCATCTCCCGCCTGATTTCTTCGGGCAGAAAATCCTTGCCGACGCGAGCCTCCCAGCCCCCGCCAAGGGCCTTGTACACAGCCGACAGATTGATGAGCACCGAGCCCTGCGTACTCGTCAGCAGGTCCTGGGCCTGGACCTTGGAACGCTGCGTGTCCAGGACGCGCTGAAAGTCGGCGAGACCTTCGCGGTACTGGATCATGGAAATTTCCACCGAACGTGTCGCGGCGTCCACGCCCTGCGCGAGAAAGGCAACCTCCTCCCTGGAGCGCAGGAAGGCGGACAAGGCAGCCTCGGTCTCCCTGGCGGCCTGGAGCACCGTATCCTTGTAACTCACGACCAGCTGCTGGAAACGCGCGTCCTGGACGCGGACATTGTTCTTGATGCGCCCGTAGTTGAAGATGTCCCATCCAAAGCCCATGCCTCCCGAATACTGGAGGCTGTCCCCGCTCATGAGATCGCCCAGATTGCTGCCGCCCGGATATCCGGCGATGGTCAGCGCCGCGTTGCTGGCCGACAGGCCGATATTGCCGAACAGGGTCAAGCGTGTGGGTAGAGATCCGCCCGGGCCACCCCGATCAGCGCGCACTGGGCGGCCATGCGGGCCTCGGCGGCGCGGATGTCCGGACGCCGCCGCAGGAGCTCGGCGGGAACGCCCACCGCCAAATCGGCGGGCACCTCGGGGATGCGTCCCGGCGCGCCGAGCAGGTCGTCCACCTCGCCGGGCAGCATGCCGAGCAGCGCAGCCAGACCGTTTTTGGCCTGACGCAGCTGAGCATCCAGCCGCGGCATGGAGGCGCGCGTGTTGGCCAGCAGCGCCCGGGCCTGGGCCACGTCGAGTTCGGTCACGTCCCCGCCCTCGTAAAGCGCCCGGGCAATCTGCAGGGAGCGCTCCTGAACCGCCACGTTTTCACGCGCGATGTCCAGGCGTTCCTCCAGGGTGCGCAACGTCACGTAGACCCGCGCCACCTCGGCCGTGAGCGTGACCAACAGATCGTCGTAACCCGCCGTGGCCGCGTCCAGATCCCACACGCCCGATTCCACCGCACGCCTGAATTTTCCCCAAAAATCGAGTTCCCAGGCCGCGTCGAGGGCGACGGAGGCCGTGGCGTAATACGTGTCCAGCGCGGGCGAGGTATTGGCGTTGTGCTTACTCAGACCGTTGTCGGCAAGGTTGCCCTTGAGCTGCTGCAGCTGCGGAAACCTGTTGCCGGTGGCGATGCCGAGCCTGGCGCGGGCCTCAAGGATGCGCAGCCCGGCGACCTGCAGGGACGGGTTCCGTTCGCGGGCCATCTCCACCAGCCGGTCCAGCACCGGATCATTCAGTCGCTTCCACCAGACCGCAAGCTCGGCCGGGCCATCCTTGAGCCTGGTGTCGCCTTTCCCGCTCCATTCCTTCATCACCGGGACCTCCGGCCGGACATAATTCGGACCAACGGCGCAACCGCCCAGAAGGACAAGGGCAAGGCCCAGGACCGTGATCCGCAAGACATTGGCGGCATCCGTCGCCCGGCGTGTGGCATCCTTCATGGCTCTACTCCTCGCTCTTCACGTTGAAAAAGATCGCATACAGCACGGGCACGACGATCAGCGTCAGGACCGTGGCGAAACCGAGACCGAACATGATGGTCACTGCCATGGACACGAAAAAGGCGTCCTGCACCAGGGGGAGCATGCCCAGGATCGTGGTCAAGGCGGCCATGGACACGGGAATGAGACGACTGACTCCGGAATCGATGACGGCCCTGAAGGGCGGTTTGCCGCTCCCGGTCTCCACATCGATCTGATCGATCAAAACAATGGCGTTCTTGATCAGCATGCCCGAGAGGCTCATGAGCCCCAGGAGGGACATGAACCCGAAGGGCTGGTCGAAAAGAAGCAGGCCCGCGGTCACACCGATGACGGACAGAGGCACCGTGAACCAGATGACCAGGGTCTTCTTGATGGAATTGAAGAGCACTATGACGATGAGGATCATGAGTCCGAAAAACACCGGGATGGTGCCCGCGAGGCGCGAATTGGCCTTGGCCGAGTCTTCGGACTCTCCGCCCCAGGCCATGGAGTAGCCGGGCATGTCCCTTATGGGCCATTTGTCGGAGTAACCGACCTTGAGGGTCGAGGCGTCGTACCCTTCCTGAAAGGGGTCCTCGCCGGGCGCGAAGCTTTTTCCGAGCACCTGCGCCACGTCCACGTTCAGGGCCTGTTCGATCGCGGGCTTCACGCGCTTCATCAGCTCACTCGGCAGGCCCGAGCTTGGATCGGCATGAATGCGCAGCATCTTGAAGCGGTCCCGGCGCCACAGATAGGCGTCCTCGAACTCCATCTTCATGCCGGTCAGCACCTGGCCGATGGGAATCATCGACTGCGCGGCCGGACTCCAGATGGGAATGCTCTCCATGCTGTCCAGGTCACTGCGTTCATCTTCCGGAGCGCGCGTGATGATCGGGAGCAGCTCGTCGCGCTCCTTGAACACGCCCACCCGGGTCCCCTCGAAAACAGACTCGAAAGCCATGGCGATCTGAGGTCTCTCGATACCCGCCTTGAGCGCCGGAACTTCGGCCATCTGGGGCCGCATGACCTTGACCTTCTGCCGCCACTCGTTGCGCACGGACTTGGCATGAGGGTCATCCAGCAACACCTTCTCCGCCTTGGCGGCCAGCTCTCTCAGCACCGTCGAATCCGGACCATAGAGACGCAGCTGGATCTTGCCGCCCACGGAAGGCCCGAGCACAAAGAGCCGCACGCTGACCAGGGCTTGCGGAAACATACGGTCCAGATCCCGCTGGATCTTTTGGGTCAGATCCGGGATGCGCCTGTAATCGTCGACGTCCACAAGGATCTGGCCGAAGGCGTCGTAGCTCTTCTCCGTCGGGTAGGTCAGCAGGAACCGGACCTGCCCTCCTCCGATCATGGTCGTCATGTGGGTCACGCCTTCGCGCCGGGCGATATCCGCTTCGGCCCGCTCCAGTTGCCGCTGGGTTTCGCGGATGTCCGTGCCTTCGGCGAACCAGAAGTCCACATAGAACTGGGCCCTGGTCGAGTCAGGGAAGAAGCTGTTCTTGAGGGTGCCAAAGCCGACCATGGCCGCGATGAACATGACGACGACAACCGCCACCGTGACCCAGCGCCGACGGATGCACCAGGCCAGAAAAGCGCGATATGCACCGTAGAATTTCCCGCCGTAGGAGTCGGCCGCACTGCTTGATCCGTCCGCGTTTTGCGGCCGTACCTTCAGAAACGCCTTGCAAAAGAGCGGGGTGGTGTTCACGGCCGTGACCCAGCTCATGAGCAGGGAAATGAGAATGACATAAAAGAGGGAGCGACAATATTCGCCCGTGCTGTCCTGGGAAGTGCCTATGGCGGCAAAGGCGGCCACGGCCACGAAGGTCGCGCCCAGCAGAGGCACCCCGACCTGCCCCACCACGTCGCGGGCAGCGGTCAGAGCATCCACGCCACGATTCATCTTCTCCTTCATGCCGTCCGTGACCACGATGGCGTTGTCGACCAGCATGCCCAGCGCAATGACCAGGGCGCCGAGCGAAATTCTCTCCAGGGTGATGTCGCCAAGATCCATGACGATGAAGGTCGCCATGATGGTAATCACAAGGACCGCCCCGATGATCAGCCCGCTGCGCAGCCCCATGAATATGAGCAGCACCACGACGACGATGGCCACGGCCTCCAGCAGGTTGATCAGAAAGCCGTTGATGGCTCCAGTCACGGCCCGGCTCTGGTGGGAGATGACGTGCAGCTCCATGCCCACGGGACGCATGGATTCAAGCTCGTGAAAACGCTGGTCCAGGGATTCGCCCATGTCGACCACGTTGCCGCCAAGGACGGTGGAGACGGCCAGCCCGATGGCGGGCTTGCCGTCGTAGCGCAGGATCGTATCCGGCGGAGCGATGTAGTCGCGTTTGATGTCGGCCACGTCGCGCAGATAGACAGTGCTGTCCGACCCCATGCCCTTGATGAGCAGCCCGCCGATGTCCTGCTCGGACTTGAATTCGCCCGTGGGGCTGATGGGTATATACTCGACCCCGAGCGGCAGATGCCCCCCGCTGGCCGGAATGTTCTTGGCCTTCAGGGCATTGCTGATGTCTGACGGAGATACTCCGAACTGGGACATCTTTTCGCGACGCATCTCGATGTAGATGGCTTCCTTCTGCACGCCGTAGAGGTTGATCCGCTTCACGTCCTTGGCCTTCAGAAGCTCGCGTTGCAGAAACTTGGCGTACTCGTAAACTTCGCGCGGCGTGTAGCCCTCTCCGGTGATGGCCAGGAAGACGCCGTAAACATCGCCGAAATCGTCATTGACGATGGACGGTCCGGCTCCGGGCGGGAGACTGCGCTGCGCGTCGGAAACCTTGCGTCGCAGCTCGTCCCAGACCTGAGGCAGGGTGGCCTTGTCGAAATTGTCCTTCATCGTGACCTGCACGATGGACAAGTCCCGCGAGGACCGCGAATCGACCCGCTCCAGTTGGCCCATCTCCTGGCAGGCCTTCTCGATCACGTTGCTGACCTCTTCTTCCACCTGCTCCGCCGAGGCCCCCGGATACGGAGTGATGATGACCGCCTCCTTGATGGTGAACTCGGGATCCTCAAGCCTGCTCAGGTTGTTGAAGGAATACCATCCGACCACGAGAAAAAGAACGGTCATCACCCAGCTGATGACGCTCTTGCGTATGCTCCACTCCGCGATATTCATCATCGTTCTCCCGGCCGGTTTCAGAAGGTTCCATCAAACGGCTTGACCCGCATCCCGTCCCGCAGCCGACTGGCCCCGCTGACAGCCACGACGTCTCCGGCCCTTAGCCCTTCGGCTATGCGGATGCCCGCCTCCCCGGCCACCCCACCCGTGACGACCTTGCGGCGCTGCACCGCCATCGTGTCCGGCTCGACCACCCAGACGTGAGCCACGCCCCGTTCGTCGGAGAAAACGGCCACGGCGGGGACGACGAACCGTCCGTCACCGTTGACGCCCTCCCGGGACGAACCGACGATCATGGCGGTCATGCCGGGCAGGATGGAGACGTCGTCTGGTTTCTTCATCTCGAAGACGACTTGGAAGGTCTGGGTTTTAGGGTCGGCCCGGGTGGAGAATTCCTTGACGGCAAGCGCATACTCCTTGCCCGGCAGCGCGGCGAACTCGGCCATGACCGGGGCCTCCTTGCCGGTTCTTTCGGAAGGCTCGTTTATGCGGGCGACCACGCTCTCCGGCAGATCGACCAGAATTTCCAGCGCCGAGATGTCGTCCAGGCTGACGATGGGCTCCTTGGCCTGCACCTCCTGAAAATTTTCCACGTGCCGCCTGGAAACGATGCCCGAAAAAGGCGCGCGCAGGGTCGTGTCGCCGAGCTTGTCCCGGGCCGCATCCACTGCGGCCTGGGCGGACTCCATCTCGGCCGAGGCCCGGTCCTTGGCCTCCCGCCTCTTGACTACCATGCTCTCGCTGGTCGCGCCGGGGTCCTGCTTGCGGATGCGCAGGATGCGCTCGTATTCGCTCGTGGCGCTCTCAAGGGCCGCGCGCACATTGCCGAGCTGGCCCTGGGCGTTGCGCAGGCTGTTCTCGAAATCGCGCTGATCCAGCTGGGCCAGAATCTGCCCTTCCTTGACCTCCTGCCCTTCCCCCACCGGGAGCTGCGTAAGCGTCCCGGACACCTGGAAGGCCAGCTCCGCCCTTTTGGACGCCCGCACCATGCCCGGAAATTTACGCTGCATGACCTCGGAGGACTCCCCGACAGTCAGCATCTTCACGGGCCGGGGTTCCTCGGCCGCAGCCTGCCGCTCCGGCGGACTGTCACATGCGGACAAAAGAAAAAATGAAAAAAGAAACAGCAAGGCAGCGCCAGGGTAAAAAAATCCGCTGCACCGGAAGATCAATTTATTCCTGCTCATGTCGACACCATTTCCTCGTTTTTTCATCTGCCACTCAATAGTTCCAGCCGCAAAACCGCATGAAGACCACGCTTCCGTATCCGCATCCCACGTGACGCCAAAATTTCCATATTAAGGCGATCAATTACATATTTTCACCCAAAATGCCAATCCCGTTCGAACAGTCACGCAATTTTCGTCACAAATTTCCTGAAACGCTCCCCATGCAGACATCAAAGGCCACGATACGTCCCGCCAGCAAAAACATCGACCACCGCCTGCCTGACCATCTCGTAGACGGCTTCAGAGGAACGCCCCTCTGCAAGTGGTCCCGTCACGCTGTCCAGAAAGGAGATCTGCCCGTCCGCGTTGGTGTCGGACAGGGCCAGAAGTTCCCTCCCGGAACCGTCGCCCGAAGTCACGCGGACCCGAACGGACCAGCCAAGCCTGCCCCCTTCCGTGATGCTTATGAGCGTGCGCCCAAGGGCGGTCACAAGATCCAGCACGTAGACGCAGCCCTCCTGAGGACAAAACGGCAGCCCCTCGGCATCGAGCGTGACCATTCGGGCGAAGGGCCTGGCCAGAGCGTAAAGGTTGCTTGCGCTGTTGAAGATGATCACCGCGTCCCCTACCCGGCATGATTTGAAAAGCTTTTCCATGTCCGGATTGTCCAGCGCCACGCATCCTTCGGTCCAGTCGCGCTCCCGATTGTCGCCGAATTGCCGGAACACTCCGCCGCCATGTATGGCGATGCCGCAGCCAAGTCCCGTGTTACAGGGGCCGGGCCTGGATTTTCGGGCAGCGGCGCGTATCTTCTTGAATTCCGGGATAGAGATGACGCCAACGGCCAGGGCCTTTTCCGCGTCGGCGAGATTGGGGTAGGAAATCCCGAGCGTGCGATGAAAGCGGGTCACGGCCTTTTTATATGATACGAAATAGAGCCCCTCGGGGGTTGCGCAGTCGAAGGTCCTGCGCTTGTCCGAGACCGGGTCGATCCCGAAGCTGACAGGGTACGTGGCCACCGGCTTTGCTTCCCTGAATGCGACCAATTCTCTCCTGGCCTTGTCCACGACCAGGCATCCGCTCGTCGCGGACCATGCCTGAGCCGTAAAAAAAATAGTGAGCGCACATATCAGCCAAAATAACAGTGCCCTTTGACTTTGAAAATGTTTGCGCTGTATTATATGTGAAAATGGTTTCACGTTACCCCGGCTCGAAATAAGGAGGAAAAAAGATGTTCACGAGAAAAATGTATCGCGATCTGTCCATGGCCGTCTGTCTCGCCGCTGTCCTTGGTCTTGCAGGATGCGCGACCTTGAACAAGGAGGATCGTGCTCTCCTTGAAAGCGCGAAGCAGTCCGCCGAGGAAGCCAGACTTTCAGCCGCCAGGGCCGAGGCCGTGGGCGACAGGCTCGAAGCCATGGGCGTGCGCCTTGAAAACGCGGCGGCCAGCGCCGAGCAATCCGCGACCAAGGCCGAGATGGCTGCCGCACGCGCCGAGGCAGCGGCCGAAAAGGCCGAACGCATCTTCGACAAGTCCCTGAAGAAATAACCGATCACGGTTATTGCTCCCTGGGACGCGCAACAACCATGGGCACCCCGGTCTTTTCCTCCAGGACCCTTTCAAGGGCCTGACGGTCAATGTCGAGGGAGCCCACGGTTGCTTCGTGATAGAGAAGTTCCTCCATGATTTTCATGAGAGGGTACTCTGCCCTGTTTTCAAAATCCTCGAAAGCCTGCACCCAGAAAAGCCCGTTCCCCCATCCGTATTTGACCGGCTCGTAGATGACCTGCACCGTGGCGCCCACGGGAACCACCGGATAGAGCGCGCCCACGTCCTCCGGGTACATGCGGATGCATCCGTGACTGACCCTGCGGCCGATGCCCCAGGGTTTGTTCGTGCCGTGAATGGCGTACAGGTTACGGGACAGCCTGAACACGAAATCACCCAGGGGATTGTCCGGTCCAGGCGGCACCTCGGCCGGAAGGTCCGGTTCCTCTTCACGGATCGAAGCGGGCACTACCCAGGTTGGATTGGCCGTTTTGCTTTTGACCTTGTAAACGCCAAGCTCCGTAAGATACCCCTCCCGTCCGATGCCGATGGGTGCGGTGAAAAAAAAGTCGTGGCCGCCGTTTGAAAAAAAGAAATACAGCCGCATCTCGGCAAGATTGACCACAATGCCCGCTTGCGGACGTTCCCGGGGGAGCATGAAGGCCAAGGGGATTTTGACCAACTCCCCCGTGGGTGGCACCCAGGGGTCGATGCCGGGATTCGCGGCCACGATCTGATTATACCCAAGGCCAAACTCGCGCGCGATATCAAGGAGCGTATCCTCTCCCTCCACCTTCACCTGGCGCACAGAGCCGTACAAATCGGTGTCCGGCGAGAGCATGAAGGACCTGAGCGCCCATGCGGAACCGGGATGAGCCAGCAAGAGGACAAAAACCGCCGCTATAAGAGATGGAAATATTCGCTTCATGACCCGCCGATCTCCATAAATTCCTGACACCGAAATAAAACTCCCCGCTCCGAGCCACAATCGCGGCCAAACGCGCTACCGGGACGGCTCCTGCCATGACACACCCCATAGCAGATTTATCCCGCATTGTTCCAGTCGTGATTGCCGGATAATTTCCAGGATCAAATCTGGCGCCCGCATTTTCAAAGGGGTGACGAGTTTTTGCAGTTGCTTCAAAAAAGAACACACGATTAAGCAGAAACAGTATGAATGATTTAATTATTCATAAAAATTAAATATTAAAAATTCTTGTCATATAATTAAAATTATAGATATATATTTATAAGTAAAATGAATAAAAAAATTAAAATAAAGTATTAAATGCGATTAGATAATCAAATTTTTAATATTACTAAATTGATTATAAGAAGTTTTTTTTAAAAAAACATCATAAAAATAAATGTATTACAAATATAATATTATAGTTTAATCAAAAAAATGATACTTATACAATTTTTATATAGCAATTAAACATTCTGTAAGACGCATTGCATTTTCTGCTTTCATGTGAGAAAGGGCACAAGGATAAAATATACCCACTTCATCCTTGCGGAGATTCCATGAAGAACGTCAAACTCGGCCTCAAGCTTATCGGAGGCTTTTGCCTCACCGCTCTTATTGCCCTGGCCATAGGGCTGCTCGCCATCAATGGCATGAACAACCTGACCCGGGGCATGGATTCCATTGGCTCCGTCTCCCTGCCTACAGTAGAACATCTGCTGCGCATGAAAGGCAGCATCTCCGACCTGACCACGGGGCTTCGCACGTTGCTCAGTTCCAACCTGACCCCTCAGGAACGCAAGGACATCTCCACAAACATCGCCACTATCAGGGCGGAATACAAGCAGTCCCTGGACATATACACCACCCTGCCCCAGACCGCCGAAGCCCAGGCCATCTGGAAGCAATGCCAGGAGACCCTCGCCGGTCTGACCGGAACCAACAACCGCGTGCTTGAACTGAACCAGCAACTCATTGCCCGAGACATCATGAACCCCGATGACCTGATGCAGAAGCTGCAACAATATCGCGGGGACCACTACAAGCTCATGACCGAAATCGGCAGACTCCTGGCCACCGGGCAAACTTTCGAGGGGGGCACCGACCATCAGGCTTGCAATTTCGGAAAATGGTCAGCGTCGTTCTCCACCGACAACTCCGATTTCGACAAGACCATGGAGGTCGTACGTACACCGCACCAAGCCTTCCATCAGACCATCCACGACATCAAGGAAGCCCTCGCGGCCGGGCGTGAAGCCGAGGCCCAGGACCTGTACCGGAAGCTCTTGCCCATCGCGGAAGAAGTTTTTGCCCATTTCAGGACCATCCGGGGCCAGGCGGAAGCGTCACAGAAAATCTTCCAGGAAATGGGGCAACTGCTCATGGTCGAATCCAAGGCAGGGCAGGACAAGCTCGACAAGCTCCTGATCGAGGTCGTGAACCTGGCGGTCGAGCAGAGCAACCGGAATCTCGAAACTGCACGCGCCGCCGCCTCGCGGGACACCACCATTTCCATCGGCGGCATGGTCTTGGGAGTCACCATAGCCCTGGCCCTGGGACTTCTTCTGACCAGGTCCATTACCGGGCCGGTGTATAAAGGCGTTGAATTTGCCCGCAAGATCGCCCAGGGCGACCTCACCGCCAAGGTGGACGTGGACCAGAAGGATGAGCTGGGCATCCTGGCCCAGGCGCTGCGCGACATGGTCGCCAAGCTGCGCGAGATCGTGACCGAAGTGCAGTCGGCTTCCGACAACGTGGCCTCGGGCTCCGAGGAACTGAGCGCCTCCGCCGAGCAGCTCTCCCAGGGCGCCACCGAGCAGGCCGCCTCCGTTGAAGAAGTTTCGTCGAGCATGGAAGAGATGGGCTCCAATATCCGCCAAAACGCCGACAACGCCACCCAGACCGAAAAGATCGCGCTGAAGGCCGCGCAGGACGCCGAGGCCGGCGGCAAGGCCGTGATTCAGGCCGTGGGCGCCATGAAGAACATCGCCGAGAAGATCTCCATCGTCGAGGAGATCGCCCGCCAGACCAACCTGCTGGCCCTCAATGCCGCCATCGAGGCCGCCCGCGCCGGCGAGCACGGCAAGGGCTTCGCGGTGGTCGCGGCGGAAGTGCGCAAGCTTGCCGAACGCAGCGGCACGGCCGCGGCCGAGATCAGCGAGCTGTCCTCCTCCACCGTGAGTGTGGCCGACCAGGCCGGGCAGATGCTGACCAAGCTCGTCCCGGACATCCAGCGCACCGCCGAACTGGTGCAGGAAATCTCCGCCGCATCAAGCGAACAGAACGCCGGCGCCGAGCAGATCAACAAGGCCCTGCAGCAGCTTGACCAGGTCATCCAGCAAAACGCCTCGGCCTCCGAGGAAATGGCCTCCACATCCGAGGAACTGTCCAGCCAGGCCGAACAGTTGCAGTCCTCCATCTCCTTCTTCCATCTGGGCGCCACGGCGGCCCGCGTCACCCGGCAGGCCGCCCATAGGGGCATGGCCCAGCCGCCCAGAAGGGCTCCAAAGACCCTGGCGGCCAAGGGCTCGACCAGCGGCTTGGCCCTTGATATGGGGCGCGACGAAGAAGATGATGAATTCGAACGTTTCTAACCAAAGGCCGAACTGACTCATGAATGACAACACCACCCTGCAATATCTGACCTTCGCCCTGGGCGAAGAGATCTTTGCCCTGGAGACCGGCTCCGTGCGCGAGGTCATCGAACTTGTGCCCGTGACCCGCATCCCCAAGACGCCGCCCTTCATGCGAGGAGTCATCAACCTGCGCGGCCACGCCGTGCCCGTGGTCGATCTGCGCATCAAATTCGACATGCCAAAGACCCAGGACACGGTGAATACCTGCATCATCATCGTGGATGTCGAGGTCGAGGGCGAGAACTGCTACATGGGAGCGATCGTCGATTCCGTGCGCGAGGTCTTTGAAATGACAAGCGACCAGATCAACCCGCCGCCGCGCATGGGCACGTCCATCAGGGCGGACTTCATCCGGGGCATGGGCAAGCAGAACGAGGAATTCATCATGATCCTCGATATCGGCAAGGTCTTCTCCCAGGAGGAACTGGCGCGCGTGCACGACCATGAAGTGCTTGACGCCTAGCACAATGCCCTGCCGTTCTGAACGGTAGATACGGTTCCAACGATCTGAATGCCAAAAAAGCCCCCGCCGGAAATTTCCGTCGGGGGCTTTGCCATCTCGTGCCGCTCGAACGTGCGGTCTACTTTCCGGCCATCATGGCCGCGATGTCGTCCTGCACGATGCCGATGGGCTTGATGTTGAAGTTCTCGACCAGCACCTTGGCCACATTCGGGGACAAAAAGCCCGGCAGCGTGGGCCCGAGGCGGATGCCCTTCACGCCCAGCGCCAACAGGGCCAGCAGCACGGCCACGGCCTTCTGCTCATACCAGGCGATGTCGTAGGACACGGGCAGGTCGTTGATGTCGTCGAGGCCGAAGACCTCTTTGAGCTTCAGGGCGATGACGGCCAGGGAATAGGAATCGTTGCACTGCCCGGCATCGAGCACGCGCGGGATTCCGCCGATGTCGCCCAGATCCAGCTTGTTGTAGCGATACTTGGCGCAACCCGCCGTCAGGATGATGGTATCCTTGGGCAGGTTCTCGGCCACCTCGGTGTAATAGCCGCGCGACTTCTGCCGTCCGTCGCAGCCGGCCATGACCACGAAACGCTTGATGGCTCCGGACTTGACCGCTTCCACCACCTTGTCGGCCAGGGCCAGTACCTGATGGTGCGCGAAGCCGCCGACGATGCTCCCGGTCTCGATCTCCGTGGGCGGCGGACATTTTTTGGCCCGCGCGATCATCTCCGAGAAATCCTTGGCCCCGCCTTCCGGACGGTCGGGAATGTGCGTAGCCCCTTCGTAACCGACCACGCCCGTGGTGTAGAGACGATCCAGATAGGTGTTCTCTTTTTTGAGCGGCACCAGACAGTTGGTGGTCAGCAGGATGGAACCGTTGAAGGATTCGAATTCCCGGTTCTGCTCCCACCAGGAACCGCCGTAGTTGCCCACGAAATGGGAGTATTTCTTGAAGGCGGGATAGTAGTTGGCCGGGAGCATCTCGCCGTGGGTGTAAACATCCACGCCCGTGCCTTCGGTCTGCTTGAGCAGTTCTTCCATGTCCTTCAGATCATGGCCGCTGATGAGGATGCCGGGGTTCGTGCCCACGCCGATGTTGACCGTGGTGATCTCCGGGTTGCCATAGGTCGTGGTGTTGGCCTCGTCCAGGAGGGCCATGGTGGTCACGGACATGTTCCCGGCCTTCATGACCAGGGCGACCATTTCATCTACAGACAGGTCCTTGGTCGTGGAGGCCAGGGCCTCAAGCATGAAGTCGTCGATCTCGGGCTTGCGAAAACCCAGCACCGCCGCATGATCCGCATAGGCGGCCACGCCCTTGAGGCCGATGATCAGAAGCTCGCGCAGGGAGCGCACGTCCTCGTTCTCCGTGGCCAGAATGCCCACGGTCTTGGCTTTTTCAGCGAAGGCGGACGAATCCGCGCTCCAGGTCGCGGCCTCGGGCAGCGGATCGGCGAAATCCTTGCCGTGTTTGGCCTTGAATGCGGCCAGAAAGGAATTTCTCAGTTTGTCGCGCCGGGCCAGGCCCTCCTGGATCAGTGCCACGAAGCGGGCATCGTCCCAGTTGGCGTTGGTGATGGTGGCAAAAAGAGCCTGCAACACGAAATCGTCATTGGAACGATCCGGCTGCCCCAGTTCCTTGAGCCTTTCGCCGTACACGGCGATTCCCCGCAGCACGAAAATAAGCAGATCCTGCAGATTGGCGGTCTCTTCCGGCTTGCCGCACATGCCCTTGACCGTGCAGCCTGTATTTTTGGCCGTTTCCTGACACTGAAAGCAAAACATACCGACCTCCTTCAACTGTCTGTTCCTTGCCGCGTGCAAGCGCACGCACCTCTACCAATTTTCAATGACTCAAAACTACCCCTGAAAGCCGCTCTCCCGGTGTCTGGCGGCAATGGCGTCCGCCAGGCGCTCCAGGGCGTCAAAGGTGTCATCCTTGGGCAAACCCTTGCACAACACGGGCTCAAGTACCTCGACCTTCAGATTGGGTATCATTCCGGCCAGGGTTTCCACGGTCTTGCCGCCCCACCCATATGAGCCGATTATGGACAGATATTTGGCCTTGGGCCGCAGGGCGTTGGCCAGAAACGCGGCATTGGCGGCCATGGGATGCGGTCCGGCCAGTACCGTGGGAGTACCGAGCACGATGGTTCCCGCATCCACCAGGGACATGGCCAGCTTGCCGATGTCGGTCACGGCGAGGTTGAAAAGCTCCACCCGCACCTCGCGTTCGGACAGGGCCGCGGTCAGATGGTCGACCATGAGCCGCGTGCTGCCGTGCATGGAGACGAAGGGGAATGTCACCAGATTGTGCGGAGCGCCCGAAACCCAGTCTCTGTAGGCGTCCACGATCCAGCCCGGGCTGTCGTAGATCTGGCCGTGGCTGGGGGCGATCATGCGGATGTCGTGGGGGCTCAGTTTTTCCAGGTTCTTGGCGATGATGCTCCGAAAAGGCATCATGATCTCGCCGAAATAGCGTTTGGCGGCTTCATGCACCCGGCCCTGGTCGCGCACGAAGAGATCGCTCGTGGCGATATGTGAGCCGAAAAAGTCGCAACTGAACAGGATCTTGTCCTCGGACAGATAGGTGGACATGGTTTCCGGCCAGTGCACCCAGGGCGTGAGAATGAAGGTCAGCGTCTTGTCGCCAAGAGAGAGGGTTTCACCATCCCCGACGACGATGAACTTTTCCTCGGGGATGAGCAGGAGGTCCATGAGCATTGACTTGGCCTTGGCGTTGGTGACGACCTTGGCCTCGGGGTAGAGGTCCAGCACCAGGGCGATGGTCCCGGAATGATCCTGCTCGGCATGCTGGCAAACGACGTAATCGAGCTTTTCCACACCTTCCAGATGCCCGAGCAGCGTGTCGACCATGTCCGGATCCACGGCATCGATGAGCGCGGTCTTTTCGCTGCCTTCCACAAGGTAGGCGTTGTAGGTCGTCCCGTCGGGAAGCGGAACCAGGGAGTCGAAAAGGCGTCTGTCCCAATCGACAGCGCCCATCCAGTATACACCATCAGTGATTTTTTTCGTTCGCATCAGAGATTCCTTGTCATATCTTGTGTGTTGCAAATTTGGCGAAGCGAGTTCCGGTCGTTACGGCAAAACCCTTACGAGTCAGAACCAGAATTCCGGATAGCGCCTGCCCCTGGGAATGTTGTTGACCACCAGGGCGACCAGAAGCAGAACCACCGCCCCCAGCCCCGCCGGAACCAGGGCGTACATGTAGCCCAGGCTGTGCACCGAATCTCCGCCGATGACCGCGATCAGCGCCGTGGCCCCGCCCGGAGGATGCAGGGTCTTGGTCAGGTGCATGGCCGCAATGGCCGTGGCCACGGCCACCGCGGCCGCCAACCATGGAGCTTCACCGAGGACCTGCTGCGCGCATACACCAATTATTGCGGAAAGAACATGCCCCCCGAGCACATTTCTCGGTTGTGCAAGGGGGCTGCGGATAGCCCCGTAAACCAGCACCGCCGTGGCCCCGAATGATCCGATGAGCAGGGCCTGGCCGGTTTGATCGACCATTCCGACTTTCTGGAAATTCGGCTCAGGAATCGTGGCATCCCATACCAAAATTCGGCCACAGGCGCAGAATACCACGTTTCAACCATCCGTTTTTTCAATGAAAATGATGCCCACTCATAGATGCTATCAATTTGTTTTCCCACCTTTGCTGGCATAGTGCAATTGCCAACATATTATTCTTGGAGGCCTGAAATGAAAGCTTGGACGCATTTTGTCATCTCATTGATCGTAGGTGTTTTCCTGACCAGCGGCTTTGCCCACGCCGGTTTGCTCGACAACTTCGCCGGCCAGTCCGGCAAGATCGACATTGCCGGGGGCACGGCTCACATTCCGGTCATGACCGAGGCAGCCAAAAGGATCATGACGGCCAACCCCGGCATCCGCATAAATATCGAAGGAGGCGGGACCGGTGTGGGAGTCCAGAAGGCCGGCGAAGGACTGGTCGATATCGGCAACACCGGCCGCGCCCTGTCCGAAGACGAAATCGCCAAGTACGGCCTTGTTTCCTTCGCGTTTGCCGTGGACGGAGTGACCGTGGTCGTCAATCCCGCCAACGCAGTAGCGGACTTGAGCGCGGCTCAGGTGCAGGACATTTTTTCAGGCAAGATCACCAATTGGAAAGAAGTCGGCGGAGCTGATGCACTCATCAATCTCTATTCCCGCGACGAGGCCAGCGGCACGCGAGAAGTCTTCTGGGGCAAGATGCTCAAGAAAGGAGCCATCGCCGACAGCGCCAACATAGTGGCCTCCAACGGCGCCATGAAGGTGGCCGTGTCGCAGGATGCCGGCGCAATCGGCTACATGAGCATCGGCTTCGTGGATGCCTCGGTCAAGGCGCCCACGCTGGACGGAATCGAACCTTCGCAGGACAACGCCAAATCCGGCACCTACAAGGTGGCCCGCAAACTCTACATGAACACCAAGGGCCAGCCCCAGGGATTGGTCAAACTGTTCATCGACTATGTGACCAGCCCCGAGTGCACGGACATCATCGCCAAGGCCGGCTACATCCCGCTCCAGTAGAGGCATGCAGCAAATACGAACCTGCCGGCAAAATTCCTCGCGGTTTTGCCGGCAGCTTTTTTTCGACCGGGTGGTCAGGATTCTTTCCTGCGGGGCCGGATTCATCTCTCTTGGGACTCTTGCAGCCATCTTCGTCTTCCTGCTGGTACTGGCCCTGCCCCTCTTTCTGGAAGGACAGTGGGGGCAAATCCTGTCCCTGACCTGGCGCCCGTACCAGGGGCACTATGGCATCCTGCCCATGATCGCCGGTTCCCTGGCATTGAGCGTGTCAGCCTTTGCCGTGGCCTACCCGCTCGGCCTTGGCATCTGCGTCTTTGCCTGCGGACCAGGCCCACGCCCCCTGCGCCGGGCGGTCATAGCGGTGATCACCTTCATGACCGCCATCCCCACCGTGGTGTACGGTTTTGTCGCGGTCTTTCTGCTCGTGCCCATCCTGAGCGGCGCCCTGACGGGCAGGAGCGGACCATCCCTGCTGGCGGCATGCCTGACCCTGGCCCTGCTTGTCCTGCCGACCATCGTCCTCTTTCTTTACCAAACCATGCGCGAGACGGAAAAGCGGACCCGCCTGACCAGTGCGAGCCTTGGCTTTTCTCCGCTCCAGGCCCTGCTCC
Source organism: Desulfomicrobium macestii (assembly GCF_014873765.1). Classification (NCBI taxonomy): domain Bacteria; kingdom Pseudomonadati; phylum Thermodesulfobacteriota; class Desulfovibrionia; order Desulfovibrionales; family Desulfomicrobiaceae; genus Desulfomicrobium; species Desulfomicrobium macestii. Next base: position 51,354 of record NZ_JADBGG010000006.1, read on the forward strand.
TGGTCGTCCTGCCGGGCTCGGCCACGGGCCTGCGCACCGCGGCCATCATGGGTTATTGCAGGGCCTTGAGCGACACCCTCATCCCCCTCATGCTGGCCGGAAACGCACCGCAGTTGCCGACCTCCTTTTTCGACTCCATCCGCACCCTGACCGCGCACATCGCCCTGGTCGTGGCCACGGACAACAGCTCGCCAGCGTTTCATTCCCTTTTTGCCTGCGGCCTGCTGCTCTTCGGCATGAGCCTTGCGGTGCAGTTCATGATTCGCAGACATGACGCGTCCACCAAACCGCTGGGCGGGAAGTGGCTGGACCTCCTGTCCTTCCTGGCCGGGCACCGGCTTTGCCGGACGCTGATTCACGTCTGGTCGGGAACGGCCTCGGCCCTGATGCTCATTGCCATCGGCGGTCTGGTCGTCTTTTTGCTTCGGCAAAGCCTGCCTGTCTTCAATACGCGGCTTTTCTTCGGCGACGCGCCGATCATGGCCGCAATCCTGGGGCGCGCACCTGTCTGGGACGGCATCTTCGCCGCCTGCGCAGGGACGGTGGCGCTGGTCGCCCTGGCCTCGCTCATGGCCATCCCCGCCGGTATCGGCGCAGGTATTGCCCTGTCTCAATATCTGCACGGCAGGCTCGCCCGCGCGCTCAGATTCTCGGCCAACACCCTGGCCGGAGTGCCATCCATCGTGATGGGTCTGTTCGGCTTCTCGCTGATCATCTTTCTGCGCCACACCATAGCCCCCGAGGCCAACACAAGCCTTCTGCTCTCCGCGTTCTGCCTGGCCCTGCTCATCCTGCCGTACATGATCAATGCCACGGCTCAAGCGCTGGAGACGCTGCCGGAGGAGCTTCGTCTGCTGGGCCCGAGCCTCGGCATGACCAGCCTGCAGAGCCTGCGGCGCATCCTGCTTCCGGCCGCGAACCGGGGAATCCTGGGCGGAATCGTGCTGTCCATGGGCCGCGCCGCCGAGGACACCGCCGTCATCCTCCTGACCGGTGTCGTGGCTCAAGGCGGACTGCCGCGCGGACTGCTGGACAAATTCGAGGCCCTGCCCTTCACCATCTACTACCTTGCCGCCCAATACCAGAGCGCGGATGATCTGCACAAAGGTTTCGGCGCGGCCCTGACCTTGCTTGTCCTGACCGTGCTCCTTTATGGAGGCGCGCGAATGCTGCGGGCGGGCATGGAGAATGAATGGAAAAAATGACGCCCCTCTTCACCTTGCGCGACGTAGGCGTGGCCCTGAATGGCAAGCGGATCCTGTCCGCCCTTAATCTTGAGATCATGAAAAACCGGGCCACCTTTGTCATGGGCCGCTCCGGGGCGGGCAAGACGACCCTCTTGCGGGTCTTCAACCGCCTGAACGACTGTTTCCCCGGCTGCACCACCACCGGAGAGGTGCAGCTCCACCGCGACCACGGAGTCGTGCGCCCCTACTCGGGCGACATTCCCTTGCCCGAACTGCGTCGGCTGGTCGGCATGGTCTTCCAGCACCCCAACGTCCTGCCCATGAGCATCGGGAACAATATCGTCATGCCGCTGGCCACCGTACACGGAGTCAAGCGCGCGGACGCCATGGACGCGGCCAGGCAAGCGCTCAAGGAGGCGCAGCTCTGGGACGAAGTGCGCGACCGTCTGGACGCCGATGCCCGCACCCTCTCCGGCGGACAGCAGCAACGGCTGTGCCTGGCCCGCACCCTGGCCATGAAACCCAGCGTCCTGCTTCTGGACGAGCCGACTTCATCCCTGGACCACAAGGCCGCCAAGGGCATCGAGGAATTGCTTGAAACCTTGAAGGGTCGATACACGCTGGTAGTGGTCTCGCACAGCCTGGATTTCGCGCTGCGACTTGCCGACGACATCATCGTGCTGCGCGAAGGCCGGACTCACCGCCATCTCCTGCCCCGGGAACTCAAGGGGGAAAGCGCTGCGATTCTGACGGAACTCGAAGCCATGTACTGATTCCACAAAAAAATGACGCCTATCAATCATTCGACAAGCGTCATTCTTTTTGCATGCAAAGTTTTTATCGGAAAAATTGCAACTATTTTTCCAATGGCTTGTGGCAAAACCACCAGTCATAGCATTCATTTTCCTTGAGTCGTTTAGCTGCGTCTTTTTCATTTGTTGCAGGAGGTATGATAACGCGATCGCCAATAAGTTCATTATGTGGCCATCCTGCTGCTATCGCGCCCTGCTTGTCTGATATTTGCAAAGCCTTCACGACGCGGACAATCTCATCCATGTTCCGCCCTATTTCTTGCGGATAGTACATAATCAAACGCACCTTTCCTTCCGGGTCAACAATAAATACGGCACGTACAGTATTGCTACCCTTGCCGGGGTGCAGCATGCCGAGTTTCATGGCCACGGCGTCATTGGCCGCTACAATTGGAAATTTTATCTCCACGTTCAATTCGGATTTAATCCACTGGACCCATTTGATGTGGGAAAAGACCTGATCGACCGACATCCCGACAAGCTTGCAGTCAAGAGCTTCAAATTCTTCGAATCTCTTCTGAAAGGCAACAAACTCGGTCGTGCAAACAGGCGTGAAATCGGCGGGATGACTGAAAAACACAAACCATTTGCCTTTCAGGTCCTCCGGCAACTTCATTGGGCCATGCGTTGTTTGAACCCTCAATTCAGGAAACGGATCGCCCAGCAACGGCATGCCTACTTTTGATTCTTCCATCGACATGTCTCCTTTTTGTACCGTCTGTTGAAAGCAACGCGTCCTCAAGACGACGGTCTTGTCTGCAAGGACTGACACAACTGTCTCAACGGATTTATATGAAAACAACTATTAGAGCTATACATTCTCATTATCAAAACAAACAAATTGATTTTGAAAATCCTCCAATACATCTTGAATCAGAAAGATGGATACCGGACCAGCGAAATCCAAAAGAGGTTATCAAGGGCGACTGGCTGCAAACAATTCTGCGTTCCGGTCAAATATAGTACCGCAAAAAAACATCTCACATCAATATTTTCGATCAATAACCAAAGAATCCATCCACTATCCCGATTTGCATCCACCTCGCCTTTCCAGCACATAAGGAAAAATTATTCTCCGGAGGTAATGATGACGCAGGAAGCTTATCGGGAAATGTGGGAAAATCTGAATCTGGATATAGCGGCCCATGACGGACTTCTGGGCGTGCTCGGAAAATTTTACGGCGACATCTACATGAGCCAGAAGGGTCGTCTCCAGGGAATGGAGTATCTCGACTTCGTGCTTTCGGAAGTGCACGGCCTGCGCATCAAGGAATTGCAGGACGCCAAGGCCCAGGGACGCAAGATCATCGGCACATTCTGCGTCTTCGTCCCCGAGGAGCTGGCCCTGGCCGTGGATGCCGTGCAGGTCGGCCTTTGCGCCGGAGCCGACGCGGGCAAGGAAGCGGCTGAAACCCTGGTGCCGCGCAACACCTGCGCGCTGATCAAATCCTTCATCGGGTTCAAGCTGGCCCGGCTGTGCCCCTACACCGAATCGTGCGACCTGATCGTCGGGGAAACCACCTGTGACGGCAAGAAAAAGGCCTATGAGGCCTTCTCCGAACACGCGCCCATGTACGTCATGGAAGTGCCCCAGACCAAGACGGAGTCGGCCCGCGCCCTGTGGAAGGCCGAAGTCCTGCGCTACATGGCCAGACTCGAGGAACTGACCGGCAGAAAAGTCACCGCCGAAAAACTCGCCGAGGCCATCAAAACAGTCAACGCCCGCCGCCGCGCCCTGCAGCGTCTGAACAGGCTGCGCGCCGCCGTGCCCGCGCCCATCTCCGGCCGGGATGTGCTGCTCATCAACCAGGTCAGCTTCTACGATGATCCGATCCGCTTCACCGCATCCATCAACACCCTGTGCGACCAGCTTGAAGAACGGATCACGGCCGGCGAAGGCGTGGCACCCAAAGACGCTCCCCGGGTCATGCTCTCGGGCTGTCCCATGGCCGTGCCCAACTGGAAGCTGCCCTACGTCATCGAGAGTTCCGGGGCCGTCATCGTCGGGGAGGAATCGTGCATCGGCACCCGCAACACCCGCGATCTGACGGACGAGTCCGGCCAGACCCTCGAAGAAATGATCGACGCGCTGTGTGAGCGTTACATGAAGATCGACTGCGCCTGCTTCACGCCCAACGCCGAACGCCTGGACAACGTCGAGACCATGGCCAAGGACCTCAAGGTCGACGGCGTCATCCAGTACGCCCTCATGTTCTGCCAGCCTTACGCCCACGAAGGCATCAAGGTGGAAAAGCGGCTCACGGCCGGCGGCGTCCCGAGCATGTCTCTGGAGACGGACTACTCCATGGAAGACATCGAGCAGCTCAAGACCCGCGTCGAAGCCTTTCTGGAAACCGTCAAATGACGGTTCTGGGCATCGACATCGGCTCCCGCTCCATTGAAGTGGTGGCCATGGATCAGGGCAAGGTGGTGGAAAAGCGGCAGGCTCCCACCACCTTCAACCCGGTGGCGCAGCTACTGGCGCTCCTTGATGGCCTGGATGCCGGGCTGGCGGTGGCCACGGGGTACGGACGCAAACTGGTGCAGGACCTGGATCTTGGCTTCCCCGTGGAGACCATCACCGAAATAAAGGCCCACGGTCTTGGCGCGCACCATCTTTTCCCGGCGGGCCGGACCGTGCTCGACATCGGCGGACAGGACACCAAGGCCCTGTCCCTTTTGCCCAGCGGCCGGGTCGGCAAGTTCGAAATGAACGATCGTTGCGCGGCGGGCACGGGGAAATTCCTGGAATACACGGCCCAGATCTTCCAGATCCCGGTCCGGGATTTCGGGGCATACGCCCTTGGCGGCGACAAACCGCCCATCATCAACTCCATGTGCACGGTCTTCGCCGAGACCGAGGCCACATCTCTCATGGCCCAGGGCGTGCGCCCCGAGAACATCGCGCTCGGCCTGCACCTCTCCATCGCCCGGCGCACGGCGAACATGCTCAGCCGCGTGGGCCTCGTCCTGCCGCTGATCTTTGTCGGCGGCGTGGCCCACAACCCGTGCATGCGCCAGTTGCTCTCCGAGCAGACGGGCGCCGTCATCGGCGAAACCCTGTTCATCCCGGAGGAACCGGACATGACGGGAGCCCTGGGCGCTGCGCTGTGGGGCGAAAGCCTTGAGGCAAGCTGAGAAAAGAAACACAAACCACGAATGCATGATCAGTCGGGGCCGGATAACGACCCCGACTGTCTTGCGCTTCAGAATTCTCCCGCCGCGGCCACTTCCTCTTCCAGCATGTCAAGTATTCGTGCCGTCAGTCGGGCGTATTCGGGATTGCTCCGGTCCCGTGGATGCCCAAGCCCGACATCGATCACTTCGCGAATCCTGCCCGGCCGGGAAGTCATGACCACGATGCGGTCGGCCAGATACACGGCCTCATCCACGCTGTGAGTGACCAGAATCACGGTCTTTCTCGTCTCCCGCCAGATGCGGAGCAGCTCTTTCTGCATGAGGATGCGCGTATGGGCATCAAGGGCGCCAAAGGGCTCGTCCATGAGCAGGACCTGCGGGTCCGTGGCCAGGGCCCGCGCAATGGCCACCCTCTGCCGCATGCCCCCGGACAGTTCGTACGGAAAGGCCTCGGCAAATCGGGTCATGCCCACCAGACCGAGATAATGCATGGCAAGCTCGATCCGCGCCGCCTTTTTTTCCTGTAAAAATTCAAGTCCCAGGCAGACATTGTCGCGCACGGTGCGCCAGGGCAAAACCGAATATTCCTGAAAAACCATGCCCACGTCCCGGTGCGGGCGATCAAGGGGACGATCGTTGTAGGTGGTCTGTCCGCCGTCGGCCCGCTCCAACCCGGAAATGATCCGCAGCAATGTGGATTTGCCGCATCCCGAAGGCCCGACGATGCACACGAACTCGCCACGGCCAATCCCGAGGCTGGCCTTGTCCAGCGCGGAAACAGCCTGCCCGCGTTCAGTGACGAAGGATTTGCTCACTTCGCTGATCTGCACGATATGGTTCATCAATTACCTCGCGAGCCGCTGCCACGAAAAGCACCGGCGTTCGATCCGACGGAACAGCCAGTCCATGAGCGCCCCGGTCAGGCCTATGCTGAACATCCCGGCGACGACGATATCCGTCGATGCCATGGTGTAGGCATGGGTGATCAGATACCCGACTCCCGAGATGCTCCCCGGGAGCATCTCGGCCGAAACCAGACACATCCACGCCACGCCAAGACCGATACGCATGCCGTTGACCATGGACGGCAGAGCCGCCGGGAGCAGAATCTTGCGGAAAATATCGAACTCGCCGGCACCGAGCACGCGGGCGGTATCGATGAAGACGCGATTGACGTTGCGCACGCCGTGGATGCTGCTGGTAAGCACCGGGTAGAAGGCTCCGATGAAGATGATGAATATCATCGAATACTTGAAATTGTTGAGATAAACAAACCACGGCCCCCGATCCACCCCGAAGAGGTCGGCGAAGCTCGCGATTCCGAACCAGGCCATGACCAGGGGCACCCAGGCCAGAGGCGGAATGGGACGAAAAAGATTCAGAAAATCTCCAAACATGGTGTGCACCGAGACGTAGTATCCCATGGCGATGCCGAGCGGAATCGCGACCAGAACGGCCACGATATAGCCGAGCAGCACCCGGAACAGGCTGACCACGATGTTGGTGATCAGGGAGCCCATGCTGAGCAGGTCTTCGTTCGGATGAAAAAGCAGCTCGGCGACTTCTCCCACCGTGGGCAGAATGACCTTGTTGCCGATCATGAGTGCAGCCCACGACCAGAGGGCGAGAAAGGCGAGAACGGTCGCAAGCGAAAGAACGCGGTGAAAGGAGCTGTGCATTGTCAAAATCCGGGGCAGCCGCCGACTCCCGTGCGACGGGAGTCGGCAGCCGATGTTAGTTTTTGCTCAGGAAGCTGAAATCAAAAAGCTTGTCTTTGACTTCAGCTAGGCTCTTGCCCTTTAATTCGCCTCGGAACTTGTTCATCGAGTTCAGGATATCAAGATAGGTGCCCTGGCCGAGCATCCAGTTTTCCGAAGGGTCGGTCGTGTAGACAATGGTGGATTTCTGCACCGCTTCAGCCGGGGAACCCGTCCAGCCGGCGAGAATCCCACCTTCCTCGGCCTTGTGCTCGTTGCACCACTCACCGGATTTGGTCAAAAGCTCGACCGTCTTGCGCAGAACCTCGGGATGTTCGGCGATGACCGCATCCCGGGCCGCCATGACGCAGCAGGGGAAATTGTGCCTGGCTCCAGCCGGAGGAAGGTCGCGCAGATCAAGAGCGATGTGGCCGACCTTCTTGAGCTCCGAGACCTCGGGGTGCGGCGCGGGTCCGACCCAGGCATCGACCTGACCGCTGGTCAGCGCGGGGATGAAATTGGAGGTGGATTTCAAATCGACCAGCAGGACATCGGCGTCCTGCGCGGTGGCGTCCTGGGTGACCTTGAGACCGGCCTTCTGCAAGGCGCCTTCGATGATGATGCGCGGAGCGCTGGTGGGAGAATGGTAGCCGATCTTCACGGGCTGCTCGGAAGCGCGGATGTATTCAGCGACCTGGTCCCAGCCCTTGAGCGTGCTCTGGGGCGGAAACACGAGCCCCATCCCGTCGACATGCGTGGGGCAGAGCATCTTCATGGGCGTGCCCTGGTCTATCCCGGCCATGATGGCCGTACCCGAGGCAAGGGCGATGTCCATGTTCCCCTGGGCAAACATGGTTGTCGTCTCGGAGCCGCTCTTGTTCACGATGATGTTGAAAAGAGCCAGGGGCTTGTCGCCGTCCATGAGTTCATACTTCAGCTTGTCCACCACGGGACGCAGGTGGACTCCGAACTCCTTGAATTCCTCGTTTTGCGCCATGGCCACGATGAAGGGGCTATGGTGCGTGGTGAAGATGTAGCCCACGTTCAGAACGGGAAGCTTTTCTTCGGCCATGGACGGCCCTGCGGACAGGATTGCCGCCAGGACCAGGAACAGGCCGAAAATGCGTTTGAACCGCGATACCGACAAAGACATGCGTGTCATGAACCTCTCCTCTCATTGCTTTTGGTTATTGAATTCCTTCCAGAAACGCTTCGATGCGGGTCCGGATCTGCTCGGCGTCGGATTCGGAATAGCCTGTTTCGATTTGCAGAAACGGCACGTCCAGCCCTTCGGCCCTTTCTCTAACGACCTGGGATTCGACATTGAATCCGTGACACCCCTGCCAGGTCAGATCGATGATGCCGTGGATGTCGAAATCGCGGCATAAGGCCTCGACTGTCTGCAACCGACCGGGATTGGGGCTCATGCACGCGCAGGGAATTTCAAGGTATCGCCTGGCCACGTTCCCAAAAAGATCCCCTTCGGTTTGCACCGGACTGTCCAGCCCCTTGATCCCGCTGCAATTGTCCAGGCAGACAACCACCGCCCCGCTTTCCTCGACCAGTTGCAGGACCTTGTGGGACCCCTTGCCGACCGGGGTTCCGGTCAGGAGAATTCTGAATCGTCGGTCGGTAGTCGTCCCGGTGGCGCTTTTTCGCAGCTCCAGAAGTTCGTCCCGTAGCTCGCGCAGGGCGGCAAGATACGGCGCGGCCTCGACCATGAAGCTTTTGCTTTCCAGCACCGGCAGAAGCTGCATGCCGGTCAGCAGAGGCGAACCGTCCGCATTGATGCGCACGATCTCCCACATCAGGGCGCGGACGGCGTTCCCGATCTCGACCTCTTCCCGCAAACGCCCGGCGGTGATGGGCACGCCGCCGTGGGCCGTCAGATACTCTCCCAGGCGCTCCGCTTCGGCGTTCCAGAATCGAAACGCGCTCCCCAGGGACTGGTCATAGGGCAGATGCATGAGGTGCATGGGTTTTATCCTGCCCAGGAACTCGTACATCTTCTTTTTCCCGTCGCAGGTGGTTTCCGCGATGATGAAGTCGGCTGCTGAGAAGAACGGACAGGTGTCGGTCTTGGCGTAGCCGTAGCTGGACTTGATGAGTGGGCAGAGACTGGCCGGAAGCACCGCCTCGGCCGCCTGGATGGGAGCCTGGCGCTTGCCGCAAAGTCCTATGGGCACGCACCCGGCGGCCCGAATGATCTCAAGGGGCGCATAGATGCAGTAGACCCCGGCAATGGGCCTGCCCTCTTCCCGCGCCGTTTCAAGGGCTGCCAGACAGTGTTCGCTGAATTTTTCGAAGAACTGCAAGCTATGAACCGTCACGTCAGAAGACCTCATGTTTCGTTTCATTGTGTTTCACGCCAAGGTGTTTATCAGAAATTGTGATTCTTTTTGAGTAGATAGAAAGCATTATTGAATACTGGCCCTAGCTGCAAATCAGCAACACGTCCAATTTGTTATAAAAATACAAAGAGAAAGAACGCATCGAAGGAGCCTATATACGGGCAATGATGAGCATCGGTTGGTGGAGAAACGTAAAATGATAACGCCCACAACCTTATGTCTTAAATGACATAATAAATGATTCAGGATGATTGCGGCAGAAGTCAGCATGCGCATATCATGCAATATTCATGATCATGCACAATAATTTATAAAAAAATATAAGTAATTAATTACAATAATAGATTTTTTTATTTAATATTCCGAACTGGAATAAATGCCGGTTGTCCAACGGCAAAAACATACATTCTTCTCGAAAAAAGAGGGAAATGCTGAAGGCAGATGTAATAATCAATTCTCGGTCCAATCGGCTATTTCTATACACAAAGCCCCTCCCTGCTACTTCCTGTCAGGAATCTGGAACTGCCATTCATTCCAAAAGTCTGTATTCATGAACTCTTTTTCAGGCCTCCGATATCCGCAAGATATGAAGCAATCAAAGCCCCACTGGCGCGTGCTCTCATCAAAGTCGAAAGCTATTTTTCCAGGCAAAATGCAAAACCATCAGTAATTGGAAAAGTTTTGCCTAATTTTGTGCGTGAGCCTAGATCGATATAAATACTTGATTCGACAAATAGGTTTTATCTATCCATGGACCCGCAAGATGAGACCAAATCTTGAACAGATGGCAAATCCGATGCTGTCAAACCTTAGCAAGGAGTATCAGGCATGAAACTGGGGAGAAGAGAGTTTGTCAAACTCACCGCTGCCGCCACGGCCGTCTCGGCCTTTGGCGGTCTGGGTTTTGATCTGGGCCCGGCCAAGGCGCACGCGCAGCTTCTGAAATTGCGCAAAGGCAAGGAAACTACGTCCGTATGCTGCTATTGCGCCGTGGGTTGCGGCCTCCTCGTCAGCACCGATGAGAAGACAGGCCGTACCATAAACATCGAAGGCAACCCCGATCATCCCATCAATGAAGGTGCGCTGTGCGCCAAGGGAGCAAGCCTTTTCCAATTGGGCGAAAATGAACGCCGAGTGACTGCCCCACAATACCGGGCTCCGGGCAGCGACAAATGGGAGGAAAAGAGCTGGGAATGGATGATCGAGGAAATCGCAAAGCGGATCAAGAAAGTTCGCGACACGACCTTTGCGGAGAAAAACGCCAATGGCCAGACCGTCAACCGCGTCGAAGGACTTGCCTCCGTCGGCTCGGCAGCCCTGGACAGCGAGGAATGCTGGGTCTACCAGGCCTTCCTGCGTTCACTGGGATTGACCTATATCGAGCACCAGGCCCGCATCTGCCACAGTTCCACGGTCCCGGCCCTGGCGGAGAGCTTTGGCCGTGGTGCCATGACCAACCACATAATCGACATCAAGAACAGCGACTGCGTCATCATCATGGGCGGCAACCACGCCGAGACCCACCCCATCTGTTTCAAATGGGTGACCAGGGCCCAGGAAAAAGGGGCGAAGCTCATCCACGTCGACCCGCGCTATACTCGCACGTCCGCAAAAGCCGACCTGTACGCACCGCTGCGGTCCGGCACGGACATCGCATTCCTGGGCGGCATGATCAAATTTATCCTGGATAACGACCTGATCTTCAGGGAGTATGTACTCAATTACACCAACGCATCCTTCATCGTCGGCCCAGACTACGGCTTCAATGATGGCCTCTTCACCGGCTTCGATGAGGCGGCCCGCAAATACGACAAGAAGAAATGGGCTTTCGCCATGGACGAAAACGGCGTGCCCAAACGCGACATGACGCTCAAAGATCCACGGTGCGTCTACCAGCTGCTCAAAGCGCATTACGCCCGCTATGACTCCAAAACCGTATCCTCGGTAACGGGTACTCCCGAAAACAAGCTGCTTGAAGTTTACAAAACCTTCACGGAAACCGCTGCTCCTGAAAAATCCGGCACCATTCTCTATGCCATGGGCTGGACCCAGCACACCGTGGGCGTGCAAAACATCCGGACCATGGCCATGATCCAGCTTCTGCTGGGCAACATTGGCATGGCCGGGGGCGGCGTCAACGCCATGCGAGGGGAAGGCAATGTGCAGGGATCCACAGACCACGCACTCCTTTACCACATCATCCCCGGCTACATGGCGACCCCGAATGCCGCACTGCAAACCTACGAAGAATATATCAAGACCAGCACCCCGGTCAGCAAGGACCCAAAAAGCGTCAACTGGTGGCAGCACAAACCCAAATACTTCGCGAGCCTGCTAAAGGCCATGTACAAGGACGCCGACCTAAGCACCGCCTATTCGTGGATGCCCAAACTCGATGTCGGCCAGAACGCTTCCTGGCTGGTTCTCTTCGACCAAATGCTCAAAGGCCAGTTCAAGGGTTTCTTTGCATGGGGCATGAATCCCGCCGCCAGTGGCGCAAACAGCCACAAAACCCGGGAGGCGCTGTCCAAGCTTGACTGGATGGTCAACGTCAACATCTACGAAAACGAGACCGGAGCCTTCTGGAAAGGCCCGGACATGAACCCCAAGGACGTCAAGACCGAAGTCTTTTTTCTGCCATGCGCCGTTTCCTACGAAAAACAGGGTTCCATCACCAACACCGGACGCTGGATGCAGTGGCGCTACGCCGGTCCCAAGCCAATGGGCAAATGCAAGCCGGACGGCGATATGATCTATGAACTGGCGCTGAAGCTGCAAGAACTCTACAAAAAAGACAAAGGCGCTTTCCCCGGTCCCATACTCGGCCTCAATACCGCCGATTGGGGCAACGGACACGAATTCGACCCGCACAAGGTGGCCAGGCTCATCAACGGCTACTATTTGAAGGACACGGTGGTCAAAGCCGCCGACGGCACCGAGACTCTCATGAAGGCAGGCAGCCAGGTCAACGGATTCCCCAACCTCAAAGACGATGGATCCACCTGCAGCGGCAACTGGCTCTATTGCGGATCATACACCGACAAGGGCAACATGGCCGAGCGCAGGGACAAGACCCAGACATCGGAGCAGGCAAAAATCGGGCTGTATCCGAACTGGACATGGTCCTGGCCGCTGAACCGTCGAGTGCTCTACAACCGCGCATCCGTGGATCTGAGCGGCAAACCCTACCAGCCTCATAAACCTGTCCTGGCATGGGACGAAGCGGGCAAAAAATGGCTCATCGACATTCCTGACGGTGGAGGTGCTCCAGGCACCAAACACCCGTTCATCATGCGCACCCATGGCATGGGGCAACTCTACGGCCCTGGCCTGAATGAAGGCCCGTTCCCGGAACATTACGAGCCCATGGAGTGCCCCATTGCCGAACATCCCTTCTCCAAGCGACTCAACAACCCGGCCGCCCTCATCTTTGCCGGAGAGGAGAAAAAACGCGCAGTGTGCGACCCACGCTACCCCTTCGTATGCACCTCCATCCGCGTCACCGAACACTGGCAGACAGGAGTCATGACCCGCTGGCAGCCTTGGCTCATAGAGGCTCAACCGCAGATGTTCTGCGAAATGAGCGAGGAACTTGCAGAACTCAAAGGCATCAAAAACGGTGAAAAAGTCATCCTGGAAAATCCGCGCGGAGAGCTCTGGGCCATCGCCATGATCACCAAGCGACTCAAGCCCATGAACATCATGGGCACCCCCACCCATCTGGTGTCCATTCCCTGGCATTACGGCTGGGTCTGGCCCAAGGACGGTGGAGATTCGGCCAATCTGCTGACGCCAAGCGTGGGCGATGCGAACACGGGCATTCCGGAAACCAAGGCCTTCATGGTCAACGTCAAGAAGGCGTAAGGAGTCAATATGTCGGGAAAATCATTCTTCGTTGATCTGACCAAATGCACGGCCTGCCGAGGCTGCCAAGTGGCCTGCAAACAATGGAACAAACTCCCGGCCGAGCAGACGAGAAATCATGGGTCATACCAGAATCCCATGGACGTTTCGGCCATCACGTTCAAGACCGTGCACATGAAGGAAATCAGTGACGACCAGGGCTTCATGGCTGCCTGGCTCTTCTTTCCTGAACAATGCAGGCATTGCACGGAGCCTCCCTGTAAAATGACCGCCGACGCCTATGACGATCAGGCCATTCTGCAGGACGAAGCCACCGGTGCCATCACCTTCACCGATCGAACCAAGGATCTGCCGGATTTCGATGAAATCCGCGAAGCCTGCCCATACAACATTCCGCGCCAAAATGCGGAAACCAAGGTCATGACCAAGTGCACCATGTGCCTGGACCGGGTCCAGAATGGACTTGTTCCTGCCTGCGTGCAGTCATGCCCGACGGGAACAATGAATTTTGGGGAACGGGACGAAATGCTGACTTTGGCTGAAAAACGTCTGGCAGAGGTGCAGAAGAAATACCCCGAAGCGGTGTTGGGCGACGCCGAATCGACCCGGGTCATCTATCTCTACCAGATGCCGCCGCAAAAGTATCACGACTACGCGGTCGCTTCGGCCGCAACGCCTGGACTCATGAACCGCAAGGCCATGTTCGCCAAGCTCTTTGGCTCGGCCCCCAGATACAAGGCCTGACCCGAAAGGCCCTCCTCCATCGTCTGGCCGGAAAGGTAACTTTCCGGCCTTTTTGCGATCGAACGAAATCGTCATCTTACAACGCCGCGTAATTATAGAAAACTCCTATCACATCAAAGCAAGTCTATCGCATTTTTCGTTTTGACAGACATCTTCAAATTCGTTCACAGCCAAAAAAATGCAGAACAAAAACGCCATGAAAATCGAGCACATTCTTGAGCAGGGTTCCGGAGCCCAGAACGAAGATTATCTGATCATGGATAACAACATCTTTGGGGTCTTCGACGGCGCTACCAGCCTTACCGGTGCCTGCTTCGAAGAGGGCAAAAGCGGGGGCTGCATGGCGTCCTCCATTGCGGGGCAGGTTTTCCTGCGCAACCACCACCCTCTCGTCAGATTGGGAGCCGAAGCCAATGACTCGATCCGGGCCCGGATGGAACGCTCTCAGATCGACCTGTCCCGGCGCTGCGGATTGTGGAGCACCAGCGCCGCGGTGGTCAGGCTTGGGGACGGCGAAATCGAATGGTTTCAGACCGGGGATTCACAGGTGGTTTTCGTCGACAGGGATGGCGGATACAAGGTCGCGGCCAGGCGCGAAGACCACGATTATCCGACCTTGAGCATGATCAGGGAGCGGGGCCGCTCCCATCCCGAGGTGCAGAGGCTGGTCGAGACGATACGCCAGGGCATGAACCGTGATTACGGTGTGCTCAACGGGGAGAGGGAGGCGGAAAGATTCTTCCGCACTGGCACGGAACCGACCTGCAACATTAAAACAGTGCTGCTGTTCACCGACGGGCTTGATGTTCCGTGCCCCGCGCCAAAAAAGTACAAGGATTTTTCATGCCTTGTGAGCATGGCCTCCGAATTGGGCCTGGAAGGCCTTCGCGATCACGTGCGAAGGCAGGAGGCGGCCGATCCCGACATCGAGCGCTATCCGCGCTTCAAGAAACACGACGACATCGCCGCCATCGCGATACATTTCTAGCATTCACCTGCCCCCGGCAGCCTGCCTGTACACGCTTTCGATCCTGGCAAAGATGCCCTCCCAGGTGAATGGCCCCGTAATTTTACGGACATATTCCTGATCCGGCCCCACCCTGTTCCTCACATCGGCGATGCCGGAAGCATGCACGATCAGGCAGTCAGGATTGATCCGTCGCGCGGGAGGACTGAAATGAAACCTTGAAGCATGTTCCGGTCTCTCCATCGCTCGTTGAGGAAATATTCCAGCCATTGTGCTCGCAAATGCGCTTCACCAGCGACAACCCGAGCCCCAAGCCCTCCCCCCTCGCGGCCGACCCGCGCACGAAAGGCTGAAAAACACGTTCCTGCTCATGGACGGGAATTCCCATGCCCGTGTCCTCAATGCGGAAACCGCCATGTTCGAGGATGAGGCGTACCGAGCCCCGGGCCGTGTAGTGCAGCGCGTTCCGCAACAAATTGGCCATGATCGTACGCAAGAAGGTCGGATTGTGTCCCTCCGTGTCCGCCCCCTCGTCGATCAGCTCGAAAGCGAGCCCCTTGGCGCGGAGCGCCGGCTCCCACAGCAACGCCTGCTCCTGCGCGACTTCGGCCAGGCTGGCCGAGTCCGGCTCGGCGTCTTCGACCGGACCCGACCGAGCGAGCAACAGAAATGTCCTGACCAGATCGTTCATGTCCCGCGCGGCCCGTGCGATGCGTTCAATCTGCTCGCGCTGGCCGTCATGAAGCGGATTCTCGAGCAGCAACTCGCACGATGTCGAGATGACCATCAGCGGCGTGCGCAGTTCATGGCTGACGTCGCTGGTGAAGAGACGCTCACGCTCGATGGAGCGTCGGAGCTGCCCGAGCGTATTGTCGAAAGCGGCGGCAAGATCCCCGATCTCGTCATCCGGATAGCCCGGGGACAGAGGAGCCGTGCGCGTGGCAAGCTGGTCGCGGTGTCGGACCTGTCCGGCAAGCCGGGCGACGGGCTCCATGACCTGCCTGGCCATGATTACCCCGAGTCCCCAGGCGCAAACGATGGACAACAGAAAACCCGCCACAACCACTGAAAAAAGGATCTCCTCCCGGTCCTCGAATTCCTGCTGCTCCTGCTGGAGCATGTACCGAGCCCCGTTTATCTCGGTGAGATAGACATATGCCGCCTCGTGTTCATCCTCGATCTCCGTGAGTCCCTCGGGAAAGTCCGCAAAGCGTTCCGGGATCGGGTACTCGGCTGAGTTCGAGGCAAAAAAACGGGTTCGGGCGTCGAGTCGTGGCTCCCTGCCGGCCTTGATGTCCTCATGGAGCACCATGCTCAGCTTGCCGTGCAGCTCCTTTGTGATGAGCTGCTCTTCGACAAAATGGACGACACCTACAATCCCGAGGGAAAAGGAGCCGCTGACGACAACCGTCATGAGCACGAAGGCGGTGACGATGCGCTGTGAGAGGGGAAGCCTAGAGGTCATCAGTCTTCTCCGCCAGACGGTATCCGATGCCGTGCACCGTGTGCAGCAGCGGCGATTCGAAGGACTTGTCCACGATCTGGCGCAACTGGTGGATATGGCTGCGCAGGCTGTCGCTGTCCGGACAGTCATCCCCCCAGAGTTCCCGCTCCAACTCCTCGCGGCGAACTACGGCAGGGCTTTTTCGCATCAGAATCTCAAGAAGCCTCAGCCCGAAAGGATGCGGCCTGATCGTTCGTCCGGCGCGGCGCACCTGCAGGGTTTCCAGGTCAAAGGCAAGATCGCCGACCCGCAGTTCGTGGACCCGGCTTCCCTTGGTGCGGCGCAGCACGGCCTGGATGCGTGCGTGAAGTTCGGACAGGGCGAACGGTTTTACGAGATAGTCGTCGGCACCGGTGTTGAACCCCTGGATGCGATCGTCCAGCGTGTCGCGGGCGGTGAGCATGATGACCGGAATGTCGAGCCTGGCGTCTTCACGCAGGCGCCTGCAGATCTGATAGCCGTCGATACCGGGCAGCATGATGTCCAGCACGATCAGGTCGTAGGTTTGGGTGACTGCCAGATGCAGACCTGTGAGCCCGTCCTGCGCGCAATCGACAGTGTAGCCCTTGAGCTGGAGGTAATCGAGCACGTTGGCGAGTATGTCGGAGTTGTCCTCAACGATCAGTATGCGCATGCGGCGAGCCTTGGGTAGGTGGTTTCACAAATTTTTCACGTTGACACGACAATCGGCTCACGTCCGGGAGAATAGAGAGGGCTTTGACAAAATGGAGGAATGCACATGTCCCTTTCTAAATACGCTCAGGTGCGCTGTTTGACGATCGTTCTGGGTGCCTGGCTGATTATTTTTTTCCTGACCCGTTGCGTCTTGCTGGCAAGTCACTTTGGAGATGTCAATACGGGACTGTTCGGCGTCCTGGGTATCTTCGGACGCGGACTTGTCCATGACCTGAGTTTTCTTGGCTATGCGGCGCTGCCCATGACTTTGTATCTTGCCCTCTGTCCCGCAACGGTCTGGCGACGCCCATGGCACCAAGGGCTGTTGCGGGGACTGATCGGGTTCAGTCTCTTCGTCATGCTCTTCACGGCCGTCTCGGAATGGATATTCTGGGATGAATTCGGGGTACGCTTCAATTTTATCGCCGTCGATTATCTCGTTTATTCCAACGAGGTCATCAACAACATACTTGAGTCGTATCCCGTCTATCCAGTCATGGCGATACTGGTCGTGCTCTCGGTGGCCGGGACTGTCTTGTCGGGTAAAATCCTCGACCAGGCTTTCCGGGCGCCTCTCTTGTCATTGCGCGGACGCGGGCTGCTGTTCGCGGCGGTCCTCGGGACGTGCCTGCTCGTGACCGCCGCCGTGGGGCAGGACTTCAACGCCGATGGCGGGAACACCGTACGCCGTGAGCTTGCCGGCAATGGTCCGTTTCAGTTTTTCGCGGCCTTTCGCAATAACGAACTCGACTACTATCAGCTTTATGCCACACTGCCCGACAAGGATCTTGGGAGGCTTCTCAGGCAGGAACTGGCCGAACCCAATTCCCGTTTCACCAGCACCGATCCTCTTGATATACGCCGCGACGTCGACAACCCGGGAACGTTCAGGCGGCTCAACGTCATTCTGGTCACGGTCGAGAGCCTGAGCGCGAAATACCTCGGATGTTTCGGCGATTCGCGCAACTTGACCCCGAATCTGGACCGATTGAAGCCGGAGAGCCTGTTTTTCAGCAATTTCTATGCAACCGGCACCCGTACAGACCGAGGCCTGGAGGCCATCACCCTGTCCATGCCTCCGACTCCCGGCCGATCCATTGTCAAACGTCTCGGCCGGGAAACAGGATACGCAAGCCTGGGCAGACAACTGGAGGCCCGAGGCTACGACAGCGCCTTTATGTATGGAGGCCGCGGCTATTTCGACAACATGAACGCGTTCTTCGGCGGCAACGGATACCGCATCATCGATCAAACCAGCGTGCCCGAGAAGGAAATCACTTTCAAGAACGCCTGGGGCATGTGCGACGAGGATCTGTATACCCAGGCCTTGCGACAGGCCGACATCGACCACGCCGTTGGCAAGCCGTTTTTCTTCCAGCTCATGACCACATCTAATCACCGTCCCTACACCTATCCCGAAAACCGCATCGACATTCCTTCGGGATATGGCCGGGAAGGCGCCGTCAAATATACGGACTATGCCATTGGGGAATTCCTGAAACAGGCGCGACAAAAACCATGGTTCGACAAGACGGTTTTCATCTTTGTCGCCGACCATACTGCGGGGAGTGCAGGCAAGGAAGATCTGCCGGTTGCCAAGTATCGAATTCCCTTGTTCATCTTCGCGCCCCGCATACTCAAATCGCGGGAGATTTCGATGCTCGCCAGCCAGATCGATCTGGCGCCTACTCTGCTTGGTCTCTTGAACCTGGATTACACTTCGACCTTTTTTGGGCGCAACGTGTTGCGCGACGATGTTGCTTCAGAACGGGCGCTGATCGGAAATTACCAGCATCTTGGCCTGTTCGATGGGCGTGCCCTTGCGATTTTAAGTCCCCGCCAGGGCATGCGCCGCCATGACGACGCACTGGGACTTAGCGACGAATCCAGCGACAACACCTCCGACCCGCTGATGCAGCGTAACATTGCTTATTACCAAGGGGCCAGTCATGCATTCAAGACGGGCCTTCTGCGCTGGAAAAACGAGGGTTTGAAAAAGATGAGCGAATAAGATTCAAATCGTGTCACTGCATTCCAATTTCATCTCGAACACATCCGGAGAGTCGATGCCTGCACCTTGTCTTCGTTCAACGGCTTTGCTGGGCGGCCTACTCGGCCTGTCGATTCTGCTCTATGCCGGGATATTCGCCCATCGGGATATACTGGGTGTGGATATAATGGAGGCCCGCAATCTCATCACGGCAGAGGAGATGATCCAAACTGGCCACTGGCTTCTGCCCACACTGCACGGAGAACCGCGTCTGGCCAAACCACCTCTGCCGACATGGCTCACGGCCGGGGCCATGTTGATCGGCAACGCCGGACTGGATACGGATTTGACGGTAAATCGCATCCCGTCGGCCTTGGCCGGTTTGCTCCTTGCAGTTTCACTTTTCGGACTGACCCGCTTCTGGACCAAAAACACGGCTGCAGCCGCTTGGGCCACAGCCTTTTTGACCACCAGTTACATGTTCGTGCTCATGGCTCGTCGCAACAGCTGGGACATTTATTGCCATGCATTCATGCTGGCCGCGATATGGGGTGTCGCGGTGATTGCAGAATCCCCCGCGCCCAGAAGAAAGCTGGCCGTGGGGACAGGGCTGCTTCTCGGTTTGTCGGGCCTGAGCAAGGGACCTGTCAGCTATTACGCGCTGCTGCTGCCCTTCGCCATCGCACTGCTGGCCACCGGCGGAAGGATGGGTTTCCGCCTCCACGCCCGGGATCTGGCGGTGGCGCTGGGAATCGGCGTGGCGCTGACTTCGGTCTGGTCCATGGTTGCGTGGATGGCGATGCCCCACGATTTTTCACGCATGCTCGCCACTGAACAGGGCGCTTGGTTCACGGAGCACACCAAGCCCTTCTGGTTCTACCTGCAATTTCCGCTCATGACGGGAATCTGGTCACTGGTTGCCTGCACGGCACTCTGGCCAAGGCACGCACGTTGCCGGGTCGAACCGTTGTTGCCGTATTGGCGTCCTGTTTTGTGGTGTCTTGGCAGCGTGCTGCTGCTCATGCTCGTCCCGGAGAAAAAAGATCGCTACCTGCTGCCAGTCCTCATCCCATTGTGCCAGCTCATGGGCGTGTACCTGACGGGTTTGCTGCGCGATCCGGAAAAAGGCGGCCGCCTTGGGCGTGCACTTATTCTCGCGAACTCTGCAATTTTCGGGCTTGTGTGCATTTCTGTTTCAATCGCCTTGTTCTGGCTGTGGGCACGTTTCCCTGCTCTGGACGGTATTGAACTGACTGGCGTCACAGTAACGGCGGGGTTCGCTGTGATGCTTTTGTTTCTGCTCTGCCGTTCACAGCACCTGTCGGAGCTTTTCGTGGCCAAATTCTCGATTCTCGGACTTTGCTGTTTGTTCTTGCCAGCCATCGTTCAGCCCTCCGTCGGAGACATGTCTATTCCCCTCGCTGAAATCCGCACCTTCACCTCCAAAGGCCCTGTGCTGTGCGACAGTTCCCTCAAATTTCAGGACTCCTGGATCATCGGCAGCAAGCCATTGGCACAGAACGATTACGCAAACATAGAACTTCCTGATAAAATATATTTTGTCTCGCGCAGGGAAAATCCAGTCTTGCCGGAATCGCTGCGCGAATATGCGCCTCAAGCTCGCATGGATGTTCACGATTTTTCCGGCAAGAAGTTATATTTCATCGCTCTTGATCGTCGCTTAACCCAATAATTCAGACTTGCCCTCCAACCTGACATCGAAAAAAATATGAAGACCAGCTACAAACGATATATTTTATGGGCGATTGCTGGACTCTATGTCATTGTCGCCGGAATGCAGATATATGCCTGCGTTGTGACATATACCGCCCGGCAGACCCAACGCCCCCCAAATTTAGGAAATTTCGAGAGCGTACGTGCGGCCTTACCCGCTTCCGATGCGAAAAAAAAATTCACCTTCGTAATAGTGGGGGACACACGCAGTACAGGTACTTTCAAAGGACTAGCCGAAGATATCAAAGATGCAGATCCTGATTTTATCGTCATTCTTGGCGACTGGGTTAATGGTGGATCTATGAATCATCATACGTATTTCAAGTGGAAATTGTCTGATTACAATTTTTCCTTTCCGGTTTTATTAACACCTGGAAACCATGATGTTGATCCTGAAAAATATCCCATGTCTTTGTTTGAGAAAGAATACGGACCAAGTAATTTTTCATTTGTTTATAATAATAATATTTTTATTTTTATAAGCCATCTAGATAGTCGTTTTTCCAATAAAGAATCATTAAAATATTTACATTCTTTGGACAAAAGCACATTAGATACATATCAAAATCGCTTTGTATTCATGCATATCCCTCCATGGGTTTCTCCGGACATCAAGGAACGGCATACTGCAGATGAAAATGATCTTATGCAAATATTTGAAGATCTGAAAATTGACTATGCAATTGCTGCAGACTTTCATGGCTATAACCGAACACGACTGCGCGAGGTGGAATATATCATCACCGGCGGTGGCGGTGAACATTTGCACGAATCACAAGGGAGTCAATTTCATCATGCCATAGCGTTGACTGTCGGGGTGGATATGGTTTCGGAACGAATACTGCCGGTATCGGCACGCTTTGATTTTAAAGAATGGATAGACATGAACTCCATTGTATACATAGGACCATTTTTAATTCTTCATTATAAATTTTTAGTGACATTAAACATACTTTTAATAATATCGCTAGTGTTTAGTTTAAAATTAATCAAAAATACTGATTAATTTATTATTACATACCTTTATTATTACAAGCAAATTCTCAATAGTACAATACAGGCATTTATTTGTCTTTGGATTTTTATGGAAAATTCATATCATTTTATATTGCTGAGCATTGGTTTTATCGGACAATCTTTCTTCTTTATGCGTTTTTTTTGGCAGTGGATTGTCTCTGAAAAAGAACATAGAAGCGTTATCCCAGCAATTTTTTGGCATTTCAGCCTATATGGAAGTTTTTTCTTGCTCGCTTACGCAATTATGCGCAAAGATATAGTCTTTATTTTTGGTCAATCGACAGGCTTGATTATCTATGTTCGGAATATATTTCTCATTAAGCGTGAAAATGAAAAGTCTACACCCTCTCTTTGTCAAAACAATACATCCTGAAAGCATGTTCGCATTTCCAGGCAATGCTGAGACAGGCAGATACGTTTCCGTAAGGCCAGCCCCAAAGCAACCCGCGACCTCATGTAGCCGTTCAGGAAGAGGCGGGTTCCGAAACCAAACTCTCTCTGCGCTTCAAGAAGCACGACGACATCGCGATACATTTCCAGCAATCACCTGTCCCCGATAGCCTGCCTGTACACGCTCTCGATCCTGTCGAAGATGCCCTCCCAGGTGAATGGCCCCGTAATTTTACGGACATAGTCCTGATCCGGCTCCACCCTGTTCCTCACATCGGCGATGCTCGCCTGCAACGCCTCGGCCAGTCGTTGTTCCAGCAGCGGCTCATCGGCCCTGTACGGCCGGTCCACGGTTTCAAGATTCGGCAGCTCCACCATGCGCACCATGCTCGGGTGGGGCTCCGCGAAAAGCTCTCTGGCCCCCGGCAGATCCGTGGTGACAATGCGGCAGCCGCACGCCATGGCCTCCAGCAGAACCAGAGGAAGTCCTTCGAAAAATGACGGGAGCACAAAGACGGCACAGCGACGCATCAGGCCGCCCAGGTCCTCATGGGAGAGGACGCCATGAACCGTGACCCGTTGACCATGGCTGGCGGCCAGTTCCAGACACAAGTCCTTCTCCGGCCCGCTGCCCGCGCCCACAAGATGGAGGTGCCAGGGAGCCTCAACCTTCTTCAGGCTTCTCAGCAGCCAGGGCACGCCCTTGGATGAGTCGAGCTTGCCCGCGTAGAGAAGCTGAACGGCGTCCGAATCCGACGCATCTTCCTCGGCATAAAAGCACAACTCGTTGAATCCACCGCTTACGACATCCACCCTGTCGGAATCGATGCCCAGCAATTCGACGATGTCCGTCTTCTGCTGCCCGAAGAGGGCGATGATCCGGTCGATGCCGCGCAAAGCCCCCTTGAGCGAATCTCCCTGTTCCGGACACAGGCGATGCTGGCGCAGACACGAGCCGTGGCAGGTGGTCACCAGGGGCAGATGGGGGGCGACCTCGCGAGCCACCGCCGTTGCCATCCACAGATGGTTGGAGTGGATGACGTCGGGCGCGAAATCGGCAATGGCGGAACCGATGACCCTGGCGAAGGCCGTCCTGTACTCGATGATCTGCAACTTGGTCAGGGAAGAACAGACCGTGCTTGGGTAGGGCATGACATCGCTCATGCCCATGACGGGAAACCCAAGGTCATGACCGTCGAAACGGATGACCCGGAACCTGCCCGGCTGCATCAGCTCTTCCGGCACCGCGAAGTCAGCGCACACGCCCGCAACGAGAAAAGGCTCATGCCCCCTGCTTCGGCCCTGCCGGATCATTTCCTGGACGTATTTTCCGCTGCCGGTGAAGTCCGGTTTCTGGCTGATGATGTGAAGGATTCGCATGCCGGTCGGCTAGCATTTTCTTTTTTGAGAATCAAAGAAACCCGTTCCCCCGTCCACCTCACGCCTTCCTATCCTCGCCGGCCTTCTCACTAGTATCCGATATTTATTGGTAACAAGACGAAGCCATATATATCAAAAAAGACATGCAATCCGCTTTAAAAACAACGTAAAGCTGACAAATAATGAATTTTCGGACCTACATGATCAAATTTCTTTCACGGAACCCTATTTTTTTATTGACTCAACACCACAAGAAAATGCTATAAGATCAAAAAAATCCACCACAATGATGTTTTTAATCTGATTTTACATATATTTCAACCTCCTTTTCTTCCTCCACTCGGCATCAAATGCAGGTTCTGCATGTCTACATATAGCTAGTCGTACCGCCTGCCTTCGAAGTCGGGCGGTGTTCAGTTTACCCGACCAACCTCTCACATCAACAGTCGAGGAGTGCGACATGGCGCGGAACAAAAGGAATCTGATCCTTCTGGTGTTGACGGTCTGGCTCGCCCAAACGGGATGCATGGCAACCGAACCCGAGGTGAATGTCGCCCAGCTCACCTCGAAACCCAAGGCGTACGTGGGCTCGGAAGAGTGCAAAACGTGCCACCTTGAGCACTACGACTCCTGGAAGATGACTCTGCACAGCCGGATGATGGTTGATGCCAAGGCAAACCAGGATGCTATCATCACGGAACTCGACCCCGCTGCCATCAGGGCCGACCTTGAAAAAATCAAGGACTCGCTCAAGCTCCCACCCGACCAGTTTTTCATCCCCAAACCTGAGGAAGTTCTCTACACCATCGGAAGCCAGTGGAAACAGCGCTACCTCGTCGAGAAGAATGGCATGCTGGTCATGGCTCCCGTCCAGTTCAACACCGACACCGGACGCTGGGTTAACTATAACGAAGACAAGTGGGACAAGAACTCCTGGATTGTGAAATGCGGAGGCTGCCACGCCACCGGTGTCGACCTGGAAAAAGGAACCTTCGAACCGGCGGTGGGTTGCGAGGCCTGCCACGGTCCAGGCTCCTGGCACGTGGCCCTGCCCAAGAGCGCCCTCTTCGAGAAACGCGAGACGGTGGTCAACCCCGCCAAGCTGACGCCCGGAGTCGCGGTCCAGATCTGCGGTTCGTGCCACAACCGAGGCAAGGCCACCAAGCACGACAAGGCCGAGTGGCCCGTCGGCTACATGCCCGGCAAGGCCCTCGAGACATACTTCAAGTCGACCTCGTACGCCGCCGGAGACAAGCAGCACCTGTATGGCAACGAGTTCTCCAAGGCCCATCACCAGCAGTACATCGACTGGAAGCTCTCAAAGCACTATATGGAAGGTGTCTCCTGCACCTCCTGTCATTACGTACACCAGCTCGGTGTCTCCGACACGAGGCTGCAGACCAGGGAAGCCGGATCGAAGCAGTGCCTTTCCTGCCACACCCAGCTCAACCAGAACCTGGCTCACTCCATCCATTCACACGCAAACTGCGTGGGCTGCCACATGCCAAGGGTGGTCAAGAGCGCCGAATCCGGAGACCTGCACAGCCACGTCTTCAAGCCTCTCCTGCCCAAGGAAACACTGGCCAATTCGGCCATCCCGAACTCCTGCCAGACCTGCCACAAGCACAAGGACACGGATCTGGCCGAGCTGCAGAAGCAGTATGACGCCCTCGCGAGGATGCCGAAACCCATGGGCCAGACCATCGGCTTTATCAATGATGTCCGAGGAGCACAGTAGCTCCGGGGGAGGTGGATCATGATGCGACTCATCGTCCAACTCGGACTCGGGTTTCTCCTCGGACTGACCGTGTGGAGCACGGCCGGAGCCCAGGAGGAGCTCTCACGGCTGACAACCGGACGCTACGGCGAACTGGAGGCCAGCAACGGACGCTACGGAGATCACGAGGTCATAGGAGGCAGGGCGGGATCTGCGGGCACGCAACGCGGTCCGGGCAGGCCCGAACTTCGCTACAACCCGGCCGCGGGAGCACGCAACTGGCAGGCCGCCTACGCCCTGGATGCCCACGCGGGCATCCGCAACTATACTCCAAAACTGCCCTGCGCACGCTGTCACGCCGATCACACCGTCAACAACAAACACGTGCTGCGCGGCGATGTGCAGTGCAGGCAGTGCCATGGAGGCGAGCCCATTGCGGCGGTCAATTCGGCCAAAAGCCCCCTGAACCCCGTTCGCAGGCACGCCTACGTATGCGCCAAATGCCACCAGGGTGCAGGGGCTTCATTCGCAACGTACGTCATCCATGAACCGGCGCCCATGAACGCGGCGACACTGGTCACTTTTCCGGAACTGGCGTGGGCATTCTGGATCATGATCGGCATCGCGGCAATGACCTTCGCGCTGTTCCTGCCGCACACCGCCCTCTGGGGTCTGCGGGAACTGGCCGCCAAAGCGTCGGACAAGGAGAGTTCGCCATGAGAATACGACGCTTCACGCCCACGCAGCGGGCCTTTCACGCGCTGTTGCTCGTCACCTTCCTCTGGCAGTCACTCACCGGACTGGCCCGGATGTACCACGAGACTTCCTTCGGCCAAACGCTGGCCGCTCTGCTCGGCGGACAGGAGAGAGCCCTGGTTCTGCACATCTGGGGCGGGATCGCCATGCTGGCCATGTTTGCCGTGCATCTGGCCTATCTGGCCGTAGTGGCGCTTACCTCGAGACGCGCAATGACCGGGCCGGATTCGCTGCTGCCGAGAAAACGGGACCTCACCGACTTCCTCCGGCATTTGGGCTGGATGTTCGGTCTGGCCAAGGCCCCGCGTTTCGAGCGCTGGGGATACTGGGAGAAGTTCGACTACTGGGCCGTCTTCTGGGGCATGGTCATCATCGGCGGAACAGGTGCCATGCTTATCTCGCCGCTGGTCACGAGCCTCTGGCTGCCCGGCTGGTCCCTCAACGTGGCCTTCTGGGTGCACCGTATCGAGGCGGCGCTGGCCATGGGGCACGTCTTCATCATCCACTTCTTCGTGGCCCATCTCAGACGGCACAACTTCCCCATGGATCGAGCCATGTTTGCGGGGGGAGCCAACCTTGAGGAACAGACCGAGGAAAGGCCCGCATGGGTGGAAAGGCTGCGGAACGAGGGGCGTCTGTCAGCCCTGACCATGCAGGACGCCCCCGCCACGGCGCGGATCGCATCCTACGCCCTGGGGCTGAGCGCCGTGGTTGTAGGCGTCTGGCTGATCGTGCAGGCGGTACGCTATGCGCCGCTGGCCACGTGGTGGCCTGCGCCCTGAAGGAACAGGCAAAAAGAACGCCAGAAAAAAACGGGCTTCTTTTGCGTAATCATATAAAGAAGATCGGCCTTTGCGCCGAGAACAAAGGGTCGTCCGTTCGGGCGGCCCTTTGTTTCGGGTGAGACCGTTTGACCGGGGAGACCCGCCGGGGGCAATGCGCCGGATCGATGGAGACTAGATCAGGCCCGAGGCCAGCCCCATGCCCAGCGCCAGAAGCATAGCGCCGACCAGTAGCCGCACGGTCTGAATCGTCATTTTCTTCAGTACCTTGCGGCTGTAATGCACCCCCAGGGAGGCTGACAGGGTGGCGGCGACGACAAGTCCCGCGTTGTCGGTGATCATGTGCGAACCGGGCATGCCCGCATAGACGCCAAGGCGGGTCACATCGACCACGCAGGCCAGGACCACGCCCGTGGCGATGAAGGCGTCCTTGCCAAGGCCCGCGCCGAGCAGGAAGGCGCTGCGGAAGGCGCCCTGGTTGCCCGACAGACCTCCGAAGAAGCCGCTGACCACGCCGCCGAGGGGCAGCCAGGCGGCCGGGATGGCCTGCCTCTTCCCGCCGCGCAGTTCAAGGACGGCGAAGAAGACGATGAGAACCCCCACCAGCAGTTTCACGGGCGTGACGAAGAACTGCCCCCCGCCCAGGGAGTATGAAAACAGCGGGTCCAGGCCGGAAACCCCAACCAGGACCCAGGCCCCGGCGAAGCTCGCCACCAGGGCCGGCAACCCGAAGCGCAGGGTGACGCCCAGGTCGGCCTGCCGCCCGAACAGTGTCAGTTTGAAAAGGTTGTTGGCGAAGTGCACCACCGCCGTGACGGCCACGGCAGTCTCGAGGGGGAAGAACAGGGCCATGACGGGCGTGAGCACCGTGCCCAGCCCGAATCCCGAAAACAGGGTCAGCCCGGACACGGCCAGACTGGCCAGACAGATGACGACATACTCCATGATGCTTCCTTGTTTCAGATTCGGAAAACAGAATTTTCGGCACCGGCCGTCTCGACCGGCGCCTGGCCGTCCGTGATCGGGCGCCCCGCTCTCAAACGCCATTTCAGCCGGCATCGTATCACGGTCTTGTTGCGGCTTGACGACGATTCGGATGCGCGCATATCCATCAAAATACTCAATGCGAATCACCAGAATAGAGCGATAATGCAAATCCTTTTGATCCTGTCCAGCCACGACCCCGAAATCAAGTGGAACGCCGTCAGGTTCGGCAATTTCCTGCTGACCGAGGGCGAGGACGTGACCATGTTCCTGAACGGCCCGGCCGTGGATCTCTTCGCCGGAGACAGCCCCACCTTCCCCATCGCCGAACAGGCCAAGCTCTTCGCCCTGAGCGAGGGCGTACTCGTCGCCTGAGGCAAGCGCATGGGCATCCACGGCGTGGATGCGAGCGAACATGTCAAGCTTTCGAACATGAAGTTTCTGTACGAACAGCTGCAAAGTGCCGACAAGATACTCAACTTCTAATAAGACTTCCATATAAACGCATTAATTTCAAATACTTATCCTGTAAAACCGGAGCAAACAACCTACTTCCGCCAATGGGCCACCCAAACTCTGTGCGAGCACCGTCCCCAGGATTACTTGAGCCGCCTGCTAGGCGCATGAAGTCCTGACAAGCAGGAAAAACAGGCGTAACACCTGAAAACACCATGGACACAGAAAACATGCTCAGACTCGGGGCCTTCATGCTGACGGCCGTGCTCATGGCTGCCCTTGAAATCGCCCGGCCGCGCAGACGGCCCGATCCGGACCGCATGGGCCGCTGGGTGGGGAATTTGGGCGTAGTGGCCGTGTCCACGGCACTCGCACGCCTCGTTTTCCCCGTTGTGCCCATGGCTCTGGCCGCCTCGCTCCGGGGCCTGGGCCTGGGAATCTTTCCAGCACTCGATCTGCCCCTGGCCGCGGAAATCGTTCTTGGCATCCTCATCCTGGACCTAGCCATGTACGGCCAGCACCGCCTCTTCCATGCCTGGCGGCCCCTGTGGAGATTGCACCGCATGCACCACGCGGACACCTTTTTCGATTTCTCCACCGGGGTTCGCTTCCATCCCCTGGAAATCCTCATCTCCATGGCCTTCAAACTCGCCCTGGTGACCCTGCTCGCACCGCCGCCCCTGGCCGTTCTGGCCTTCGAGATCATCCTCAACAGCGCCGCGATGTTCAACCACGCCAATTTTTTCCTGCCTCTCCCCCTGGACCGTATCCTGCGCCTCGCGTTGGTCACGCCGGACATGCACCGCATCCACCACTCCACCGACGGCAGGGAAATGAACAGAAACTTCGGCTTCAGCTTTCCCTGGTGGGACCGGATCTTCTCAAGCTATCAGGACCAGCCCGCCAAGGGTCACGAAAACATGCCGCTGGGCCTGAACATTTTTCGCGATACCAGGTGCCGATCCCTCCTTCAGATGCTGGCAATGCCGTTCGTAAATCCCAAATCCGAACAAAAGAGGTGACTAAGAGCCTCTTGCGCCATCGCAATGCCATCTTTCGATATTTCAAGGCGAAAAATCCTGAAACCGGAGCCTTTCCAATGACGAGACATTCCATATTGTTTTCTTGAAAAGCATCCGCCCAGGGCTCATCGCTCTTCCCTTAGAAACCGGTCCATATGCGACCATCTTCCGGGCCTTTGACACCGAAGGCTTGACCTTCGGCAGCGAAGGACCTGAATAACAAACACCACCGGCCCCGAAACAAAGATTCATTCAGTCCGCCGGAAAATGTGACAAATCCGCCCTTGCGCGCGTATATGCCCATACATGGATCAACTGGACAACGACAGAGACGACGCCTGGGCCGTGGAACAGACCCTGAACGGCGACCGCGAGGCCTTTGCCGTACTCGTCAGGCGGTATCAGGGGCCCGTCTATCGCCTCATGTTGCGTTTTTCGCAGGATGAAAGCGAAGCCGCGGAAATGGCCCAGGACGCCTTTGTCAGGGTCTATGAACGTCTGGCCGCATACGATTCGCGCCGACGCTTCTTCACCTGGCTCTACACTCTGGCCCTGAACCTGGCTCGGGACCATGCGCGACGGCTCAAACGCGCTCCTCAGTGCCGCCAGGACCTGGACACGACACTGGCCGATAAGGAACGCGACCCGCTGGCCAGTCTCGAAGCCGCCAGACTTCTGGATGTCCTGCGTGGCCTGCCGCCCAAATACGCCGAGGCCCTGGCGTTGCGGTACATCGAGGACATGCCCCTGGAAGAGGTGGCCGAGACCCTGGGACTGTCCATAAGCGGCGCCAAGATGCGCGTGCACAGGGGGCTACGTATGATGCGGGAACATTTCGGGGAGGAAGAAAAATCATGAACAACGAGCAACAAAACAACACGACGCAGGACAGGCTCGCGTCCGGCCTGCGCGGACTGGGCGGCATGGATCCGGGAGCGGACTTCGCATCCCGCGTCATGGAGCGCATCGGCTCCGCGCTTCCCCTTCCGCTTCCGAAGCGCCGGTCGGAGCGCGTCCTCGACTGGTTCGTCAGACCACGCACCCTGCGAGTCTCACCCCTGGCCGGTCTGGCTGCCGCGGCCTGTCTGCTGCTGTCCATGGGCCTGCTCCTCAGGCTCGACTTCGGCGTCGGGAGCAGGGCCCCGGAAGGCCTTGCCCCGGTGACCTTCGTTCTGGCCGCGCCATCGGCCAGGGAAGTGGCCGTCATCGGCAGCTTCAACGGCTGGAACGCCGCCGGATGGACCATGACCCGCGACCCGTCCCGGGGCCTGTGGACCCTTTCGTCGGCCCTGCCGCCCGGCAGCCACGAGTATGTCTTTCTCATCGACGGGACCACGCCCGTGGCCGATGTCACGGCCGCGCTCAACGTCGACGACGGCTTCGGCGGCCGCAACTCTGTCCTGCTGGTGAAGAGCGGCCATGGCTCGATTCTCTAGCGCCCTTCTCGTGTCCTTCCTGCTGGCTATCTGGCTCTTGGCACCGTTCGTGGCCGAGGCGTATCGCCTTGAAAGCTCCCTTCGCCAGGCCCAGGAAGACGGCAGGCTGACGCCCGAAGAGGCGGAAGGCATTCAGGCCCGCATCGATCAGACCCGGGAACAGGGACTGCCCCAGGCGCCCTTCGCGGCCAAGGTCGAGGAAGGCCTGGCCAAACGAGTTCGTGCCCAGGCCATCATCCACGCGCTGGACGTCATTCGCGGTGATTACGACTTCGCCCGCGACACGCTCAGGCGAAGCGGTGCCGAACCGACGCCGGACGACATCGCCCTGACCGGGGACAGCCTGAGGCTCGGTCTCACCCGGCTGGAATTGACCGCGATGGCCGATTTGAACCCTCCGCCGCCCATGCTGGCCACTGCGGCCAGGACCAGGGCAGCCCTGAACGCCATTGGCTTCCCCACCCCCCTGTCCGGCGAGATCATGCGCCAGGGGCTTACCCTCGGATCACTGACGCCCGGCTGGGAACAGCTCTTCCGGGTGGTGCAGCGCACCCGCGAAGCCGGAATTCCCGACGTTGCAGTGGCCGATGCCGCCGCCCGGGTCCTGGCCGACGGCGGCAGTCCCGCGGAACTGCTGCAGGAACTGGGTCTGACGGGCCGCGACACCCGACACGAACCGGGCGCATCAAAATAATCTGTGACCTCATGGTCGCCCAAACGTATATTGGTTTGACATGAAAAAAATCATCCGACTCCTCGCTCTCGTGCTGCTGGCAGCGTCCATCCAAGGCTGCGCGACCATGGATACGGCCGTCCGGAAAATCCAGGGGGAATACCACCAGGTTCAGGGACAATATTACCTGAACAGAGGCGATTTCGCTGCCGGACGCGCCGCCTTCGCCCCCAGGGTGGCCCAGTTTCCCGAAGATCCGGAGCTCAACTACTTCATGGCGCGCTTCGAACTGGGAACGGACAAGCCCGAAGCCGCGCTTCCCTTCATCCAGAAAGCCGTAAAGCTGTCCCCGGCCAACGCCGACTACCGGTTCTGGGAAGGCGTGACCTACTGGGCCCTCATGAAGCCGGACAGGGAGCGGGCCGCCTATGAAAAGGCCCTGGCCATCGACCCGGACCACCTCTCGGCGAACCTCTACCTCGCGCACAACATGCTCGACCGGGGCAAAAACGCCGAAGCCCTCCGGCTCTACGACAAGACGCTCTCCCTGAACCCGGAGGAGCCCCAGGCCATGTTCAACAGGGCTGTAACCCTGGAGCGCATGAAACGTGACAGGGAGATGAAGCTGGCCGTGCACCGCTACCTGGAGATCTACCCGGACGCCCCCCTTGCGCGGCAGGGAGTCCGGATGCTGAACACGGCCAGCGACTTCACGTGGCGCAACCACGTCATCGGCCTGCGCACCATCTCCCTGCGGGCCGTGGATTTCCTGCCCGATAGCGCGACACTGACCGAAAGCGCCGAAGCATCCCTGAAGAGCATCGGCGAAATCCTGTCCAAAAAGACGGACCTGAGCGTCCACGTCGTCGCCTACGTCAAAGGCGACAAGACCCTGGCCAGGCTGCGCGCCCTGGCCGTCAGAAATTTCGTCAGCCGCGAATACCCGAAAATCGCCCCGGAGCGCCTCGCGCCGAGCTGGTTCGACAAGCCCGAAAGCATCAAAACGGACGGCAGGACCCACAGCCTGACCCAATCCGTCAACATCTTCACCAAGGTTCAATGATCCCAGGAGGTTTTACCATGAACAGCATCCTTCGTCTTCTTCT
The DNA here is from genome assembly GCF_014873765.1 of Desulfomicrobium macestii. Taxonomy (NCBI): domain Bacteria; kingdom Pseudomonadati; phylum Thermodesulfobacteriota; class Desulfovibrionia; order Desulfovibrionales; family Desulfomicrobiaceae; genus Desulfomicrobium; species Desulfomicrobium macestii. The sequence goes on from NZ_JADBGG010000006.1 coordinate 83,736, forward strand.
GTCCGGCCTCATCCTCATGGCCCTTTCGGCCTTTCCGGTCCTGGCCCAGGCGGCGGATGAACCGACCGACGATCCCGACGCCGTGTCATCCCTGAGCAACCCGACCCAGGCGGCCAAGGCGGAAGGTTTGGCTGCCGCCGCCACGGAAAAGGCCGCCGAAGCGCTCGACACGGCGACGGCAGATCTCGGCGAAGCCCAGGCCGCCTACGATTCAGCGGTCGCTGCCGCTGATCCGGTCGCCATGGAACAGGCTGAGGCAGCCCTGACGGCAGCTACAGGAGCATACAACGAAGCTCTGGCAGACGCAGCCGGAGTGACCGCCGCTGAAGTCGGAGCCATGCGCGCCGAAGGCCTTGGTTGGGGAGAAATCGCCCATGAACTCGGCGTCCACCCCAGCACCATCGGCCAGAGCGTCGCGAACCAGAACCGCAATCGCAACATGAACCAGCAGGGCAAGGAATACGGCGTGACCGCCCGCAACACGGCCACGGGCAAGTCCTCCAAGGAGTCGCTCTCCGCTTCCGGCAAAAGCAACAACGCCGGCGGCAACGGCCAGGGCAATTCCGGAGGCATGGGCGGAGGGAATGCCGGCGGCAAGGGCGGAGGAAATGGCGGAGGCAACGGAGGCGGTAATGGTGGAGGAAACGGCGGCGGTAATGGCGGAGGAAACGGCGGCGGAAAGAAGTAGCACCTTTCATCTTCGTTGATGATTACTCAAGGGATCGGACAACTTGTCCGGTCCCTTTGCTTTTTGAATGAGTCTTCCCCCGCAGGTTATGCGGGACAGTCCATTATGTAACGGTCCAGCTGCAGGGCGAGAGCGGGGGCTTGCTGTTCGAGCTGATTACGGGCTTCCGCCGTGAGCACGGCTATGCGACATATCCCGTCCGCTTCCATATGTTCCTTGGCGATGCAGGAACCGAAAGCCGCCTTGGGAGCGACAACGGCCCCGGCATCGTAATGCGCAAGACGGGAATTTTTGTCCGTGGTTCTGGAAGTTGCAGAACCCCACATGATCAGATGCATGCCTTCGTACGCAGCCCCCTGCGCGACAATGACATCGCCTTCTTCGTAAGATCGTTCCGTGAGCCACGGAGCAAGCTGTTCCACCAGCGCTTCAAAAATGCTCAGCCTGTCCAGGTGGGCCATCATGTCGTCCACAGTCTGCTCGAAAAGGTTATCTTTTGCCGACGCCTGAGTTTCCAGGATCTGCTCGAATTTTTCCAGGATGGTGTCTTCGCAAAGCTCAAGTCCCTGATCGAGGTCAACCGTGAAGCGAATCCCCTCCAAGACCGCCGGGGCAAGCGCTCGTGACAGCGTATCGATGAAACGATTGGTCGGGCTGGCAATCACGATCGGAATCATTGCCGTGTGCGCAGCCTGAATGACGCGCTGGAGAGCATTGACGGAAGATACGTCAAATCCCGAAACGCCGGAAAAATCCAAGAGCATGCACCATGGGCGGGGAGAAGCGCTCAATCCGGCCTTGAGCTCTTCGCTCAGGCGAGCGGCGGAACCAAAGAACAGATAGCCGCTCAGCTGGTATCCCTGAAGTCTGTTCCCGTTCGTCTGCAGGATGGTGCGATTGGGAATTGAGCGGTTTTTGCGACTGTGTCGCATGGCGCCATTGAACCTTTCCCTGATGACATCGATCCTGCTGAAACGAATGATGAAAAGTACCGTGGTGATCAGCAGGCCGATTCCCACTCCCTTGAGGAATCCCAGAAGGCAGATGGACAGAAAAATGCTCCCCAGCACAAGATAGTCCTGAAGGGGAAGCTTGCGGTATGTGCTGTAGAGCCAGTTATCCATGATATCGATGCCAAGGAAGACAAGCAGGCCGCCGAGAACAGGCAGGGGGAAAAACTCCAGCGCCGCGCCACCGACAAAGAGAACCGCGGCGACAACGGCCGCGGCCACAAGCCCTGCCAGACGGGTGTAGGCACCCGTCATCCGGCAGAGGAGGGAAAGCGAGAGCGCGTGGGCTCCGGGGGAACTGCCGCCCAGTGCGCCGGCAATGTTTGCCAGACCGACGTTACGAAATTCCTTGTTGAAATCAACGTCAACGCCTCCCCCAAGGTCGATGCCGCTCACGTTCAGCAGGAGCCCAATGAGGGTGACCAGAAAAACGGCGCCCATGACGGGCAACTGCTCCAGCACGACATCCCAGCGCACCAGGCCGAGTTCGGCCGGGCTAAAGGCGGGCCAGAGGCCAGTGGCCGGCACGCCGGAAAGAAGAAAGCCTGTTGACCTAGCTTCGGCCAGTGACATCCCGGCGACCTGGAATGCAACATAATAGACCGCAGTCACGACCAGCAGCGATGCAGGCAGGATGAGAAAATGCGGCCAGCGTTTCAGCACAAGCCAAAGAAGAACGGCATACAGGGCGCCTGGCCCCCACTTCAGAAGCAGTGATGCATCCAAGAGGCTCTTCATCGTGTCGAAATTGACGTCCATACCGCTCATGACCGAAAGGCCGCCCAGGGTGAGAAGCCATCCTCCGCCTGCCAGAAAGCCGCCTACAACAGGGTAGGGCATGAAGCGGAACAAGTTGGTCAGTCTGAAATGGCCGATTGCCGTCAGCGCCAGGCCGGTGGCGAGAGTAGCCGAACCGATGGAGGCGACCATGGTCATGAACGTCGCTTCCGGCGACGCCATTCCCATGGCTGCGACTACCGAAGGGCCCATGCCTGCGAGGACAGCCACCGGAGCGTCCTGCGGCAAGCATATGACGGATCGGAAGGAACTGGTCAGGGCGAGGAGGATACCCATGACAACCGCGCCGAAAAGCAGCAGCCCCGATGCTCGCGTCGCAAGCGGTGCAAGCGAGCCTGAGAAAATCATGGCGCTCAGGGAGACCTCGATGACGACAATGAGAACGCCAATGACACAGCCGAGCGCCAGCGCAGGGACGACTTTTTGCGACAACAGGTCGTCCGCAAGTTCCTTGAGTAGTGATTTCATGCTCGTCTCCTCCAAGAAACATATGTCATGACAGGGTGTTAACGCAATGCATATTCGTTCGATCCAAAAAAGCGCATGTTCATCCTGCGCCGTGGGCAAGGTGCCACGGCATCTTGCCCGCCACCCTTCGTCAATCATTTCCGTCAATGGGAGGATCGATTCGCCGCAAGGATAATTCTTCGCTGGCAAAAGACTGCCAAGCCCGTTAAGGACTGCACATCCGCAACCGTATCAGGAAGATGCAATGTCCCCGAACGCCGCCCTCTTCTCGTACCCCTTCGTGTCCCTGTGTCTGGTGGCCCTGTTCGGGTTCGGCAACATCGCCGTTTTCTACGGCCTCTATCCCTACCTCATATCCATGGGCATCTCGCCCTTCTGGGCTGGTTGGATTCTCGCCCTCGAACCCCTGGCGGCCTTCGTGCTGCGCCCATTCATCAGCCCCTGGCTCGGACCGGGCAACGCTTTGCCTGTCATGCGCGCAAGCCTGGTCATGATCGCTCTCGCCCTTCTTGGATACGCCTGGGCCCAAAGCCTTCCCGCGCTCATCTGCCTGCGCGTCTTCCACGGAGCGGCCTTCGTGAGCTTGGTCTCGGCCACCACCGCCCTGCTCGTGCATTTCATACCGCCGTCCAGAAGCGGCCAGGGCTTCGGCCTCTTTTCCCTGACCACCATGCTGCCCTTTGCCGTCATGCCCCCGCTCATGGAATACCTGCTCCGGATCGTCCCCGACGCCGGGCACGCCTATGCCTGGGTCTCCCTCATGACCCTGCCTGCCCTGGCGCTCCTTGCGCCCCTCGGTCCCCATGCACGGCAGGCACGGGAAAAAGAGAGGCAAATCTCATCCGGGCAGGCTTCGACCGGGCTCGCCGACATCGGGTCAGCCTTGAAAAACCCCGGGGTGCCCCTCGTCCTGGGCGCGGGCCTGCTGACATTTCTCGGCTCCACTCTGCTCTTCTTCTTCATGAAGGACTTCGGGGCGAGCCTTGGCATGGCCAACGCGGGTCTTTTCTTCACCGTGTCCACGGGAGCCACCATTGCCGTACGCCTGTTCGTCAGCGCCCGCTTCGACAGGATGGACAAGCGCCGGACCCTGATGCTCACGTTCCTCGTCCTGGCGGGATGCTACGCGTCCTACTCCCTGGTCGCATCGCCCCTGCCCTTCCTGCTCGCGGCCGGTCTTTTCGGCGCCTGCATGGGCGTGGCCATGCCGCTTCTGCAATCGACCCTCTTTCACCTGGCCGACCCGTCCAAGCGCGGCCTGACCGCCAACCTCATGCTGTCCACCATGGATGCCGGATATGTCCTGGGCCCGTACCTCGGCGGCATGATGCTCGGCATGGGCCTGTCCCACGCGGCCCTGTTCCGGCTCTCGGCGCTGCTGGCCCTTGGCGCCTTACTGCTGATCCGCCAGACCGGACAACCGTCCCCGGCCACCATCAACCCTTCCCACGGGAGAACCCCATGACCCGCACCCGAAAGGAAAACCTGGAGCGCCTGCGCGCCAACCCCGGAACCGTCGAACCCGGCCAGAGCGTCGAGGTCGGCCCATTCCGGCCCGAAGACGCCGAAGGCGTGGCCAGGCTCTATTTCGCCATCTACGGAGAGAACTTCCCCCTGGACTACGTCTACGACCCCGAACAGATCGCGGGCGCCAACGCAGGGCCGGACCTCCACCAGTTCGTGGCCCGCACGCAGGCAGGGGACGTGGTCGGGATGACGGCCCTCTTTCGGGTGGCGCCGAATCCGAACATCATGGAGTCCGGCGGACTCATGATCCTGCCGGCCTATCGGGGAGGAACCCTGACAGTGCGCATGACCAAAGCCTCCCTGGCCACCCTTCCGGAGGAGCTGGGCCTCAACGCCGTCTTTGGCCAAAGCGTGTGCGACCACCTCATCAGTCAGAAGCTGGCTCGCCATTTCTCCTCTCCTGCCTACGCCCTGGAGATGGAAGCCATGCCCCCCAGACCCGAAGGCAGCACCGACGGCATCGGGGGAAAAATTTCCCTGCTGGACGAACTGCGCATCTATCGGGATGTGCCCCACACGGTGTACCTGCCCGAACGGTTTGCCGGCTTTCTCGCGGACCTGTACGCCAAACACGGTCTGGAGAGATCCTTCGGCGCGGCCGGACCAGCCAGCGGACGGACGCGCTCCGGCGTGACGACCATGGATGGGGCATCCCTGGCAAAACTCCTGGTCGACGAACCCGGCGCGGATCTCGGCGAGACCATTGACGCCTTCGAGGGCGGGCATCCCGGACGGCATGCCTACCAGCTGCAACTGCCCCTGGCCCATCCGGGACTGTCTGCGGCTGCGGAAACGGCCCGCGAGCACGGCTACTTCTTCGGTGGGCTCCTGCCTCTGTGGACCGGCACCGACGTGCTGCTGCTGCAAAAGCTCACCTCGGACCCCGACTTCTCGCTTCCGCTGCTGCTGACCGACGAGGCCAGGGAACTCATGGAGCGCATCCGCTCGGACTGGGCCGCCCTGCCCGGTCGGTAAAAGGAAAAGACCGGGCGGCGGCCCCGCGAGTTGACACAAAGCCCTTTTCTTTCGCACTGTTTGGCACTTTTTCAGCCCAAGGATGTGTCCATGTCTCATGAACCTTACGATATCGGTCCCGCACGCCCCCGCCTGGACGCCCTGGCCAAGGCGTGCGGCACGGAGCGTTTCAGCGCCGACAGCTACCCGCCCGGCCTGCTCTGGGCCGGAGCCAGACGCTGCGGCGTGCCCCACGGCATCCTGCGCGGCGTCGATGCAGCCAAAGCCAGGGCCCTGCCCGGTGTGCACGCCGTCCTGACCCGCGAAGACGTGCCCGGATCGAACCGGCAGGGCATCGTGCACAAGGACATGCCCGTGCTGTGCGGAACCAGGGTCCGCCATTGCGGAGACCCCGTGGCCCTCGTGGTGGCGGAATCACGCGAAGTGCTGCGGGAGGCCCTGGCCCTCGTCCGCGTGGACATCGAGCCCCTGCAGACCCTGGCCGACATGGACGCGGCCCTGGCGCCGGGTGCCCCGCTCATCCACGAGACCCACGGCTCCAACATCCTCCTGGCCGCCGAAATCCGCAAAGGGGACGCCGAAGAGGCCCTGGCGCAGTGCGATGTGGTCCTGGAGGAAACCTACTTCACCCCGGCCCAGGCCCACGCCTTTCTGGAAACCGAAAACGGCCTGGCCCGCCTGGACGAGGACGGCATCCTGCATCTGACCGTCTCCACCCAGGCCCCTTTCCGCGACCGCTTCGAGATCGGCCACGCCCTGGGCGTTGAGCCCTGGAAGATCCGCGTCCACAGCCCTTTTCTTGGCGGCGGATTCGGCGGCAAGGACGGGGCCACGGTGCAGTGCCTCCTGGGACTTGCCGCCCTGCGCCTCCCGGGGCGGACCATCAAGATGTGGTGGGACAGGGAGGAAAGCTTCCTGGCCGGTTACAAGCGCCACGCGGCCCGGATGCACTACCGGCTGGGAGCCATGAACGACGGCACGCTCAAAAGCGTGGTCTGTCATCTGTGGTACGACACCGGTGCCTACGCCCATCTGGGCGGCGAAATCATGGAACTGGGCATGGAGCACGCCGCCGGGCCCTACCGGGTGGAGCACATGGATTGCCGAGGCATGTGCGTCTACACCAACAACCCCGTGGCCGGGGCCTTCCGGGGCTTTGGCGTGGCCCAGACCAGCCTGGCCTTCGAGGGCATGATGGACCGACTGGCCGACCGGCTCGGGCGGGATCGCCTGGACCTGCGCCGCCAGAACGCCCTGCGTCGCGGAGACCGCAACTGCGCGGGCGTCACGCTGACCTCCTCCGTGGGCCTTGACGAGTGCCTGCGCCGCGTCCAGGGCCACGAACTCTGGACCACGCGCCACGCCTGGAAAAAGGACGCCCCCGCGTTCACCCGACGCGGCGTCGGCATCGCCGCCGTCTTCAACGGCATGGGCTACGGCCGGGGGCTGGCCGACAACGCCATCGCCAAGATCGAGCTGACCCCGGACGGACGCTTCGTCATCTACAGCGGCGTCCCGGACATGGGCCAGGGCAACGCCTCCACCTTCGCCCAGATCGCGGGCGAAATGCTCTGCCAGGACGCCGGACGCCTCGAAGTCATCCAGCCGGACACGGAACGCTCCCACCCCTCGGGCTCGGCCTCGGCCGGCCGGACCACCTACACTTTCGGCCAGGCGCTGATCAAGGCCTGCGAGCTGATGACGACCAAGCTCGTCCGCCGCGCGGCGCTGGCCCTCATGATCGACGAGCCCGGCGGCTTCACCCTGGTGCCCGGAGCGGTCAGACACCTGCCCACGGGCAAGGAGTTGCCCCTGACGGTCATGGGCGCCATGCTGCCCCGCGACGACCGCGTCTGCGTGGCCGAATACCTCATGCCCGTCTCCCGCGAGGTGCCGGACACGGGCAGGGATTTTCCCCTCGGCTTCCCGCACCTGATCTTCCCCTTCGCCGCGCATCTGGTGCGCGTCGAGGTCGACGAACTCACCGGGCTGGTGCGGGTCTGCGACTATCTAGCGGCCACTGACGGCGGCCGCGTCCTGAACCCCCAGAACTTCCACCAGCAGATCGAGGGGGCCGTGGCCCAGGGCCTCGGCTTCGCCCTGATGGAAGGTTTTGGAACCGAAAACGCCCGCATCACCACCCCGGATCTTTCGACCTACCTCATCCCCACCTGCCTGGACCTGCCGGACACGCAGTCCGTGGCCGTGGAAACGCTGGAGCACAGCGGTCCCTTCGGCATGAAGGGCGTGGGCGAGGTGGGCATGAACGGGCCGCTGCCGGCGGTGGCCTCGGCTCTGTCCGACGCCCTGGGCGCGCACATAGTCCGCGCCCCCGTCACGCCGGCCATGATCCTCGAACTTCTGGCCTCACGCGGAGCACATTCATGATCATCCGTTTTTGCATCAACGGCCGGGACACGGAACTGGACGTGCGCGGCGACGAGCGCGCCGTGGACCTCCTGCGCGAAAGGCTCGGACTGACCGGCACCAAGGAAGGCTGCGGAACCGGCGAATGCGGCGCTTGCGCCATCCTGATAAACGGACGGGCCCGCCTGTCCTGCCTGACGCTGGCGGCCCAGCTCGACGGCCAGAATCTGACCACCATCGAGGGCCTCGGCAGCCTGGAGACGCCCCACGCCCTGCAACGGTCCTTTGCCGAGCACGGCGCCGTGCAGTGCGGGTTCTGCACGCCGGGCATGGTCGTAGCCGCCGCCGACCTCCTGGCCCGCGACCCGCATCCCGGACGCGAGACCATTCGCGAGGCCCTGTCCGGAAACCTCTGCCGCTGCACGGGCTACACCCGCATCCTCGATGCGGTGCACAAGGTGGAAAAACCATGAGCGTCTACCTGCCCGGGACCTTGAACGAACTCTGGAACCTTCTCGACGAACCGGACACCGCCGTCATGGCGGGAGGCACGGACTACCTCGTGCGGCGCAGGGCCGATAAATCCAGCGCACAGATCTGCTGTCTTGAACGCATCCCCGCGCTGCGTGGTCTGGAAGCGCAGGGCGGTGTCCTGGAGATCGGCGCGGCCACGACCCTGACCGACCTGCTGGAATCCGGAATCGTCGCCGCCCGATTGCCCATGCTTCACCAGGCCGTGCGCCAGCTGGGATCTCCCCTGGTGCGCAACCAGGCCACCCTGGGCGGAAACCTCTGCACGGCTTCTCCTGCCGGGGACACCCTCCCCACCCTGTACGCCCTTGGGGCGCGGGTGGCGCTCCTGTCTCGTGACGCAGAACGGGTCCTGGACGTGACGGAGTTCATCACCGGCCCCGGCCGGACCGTTCTCGAATCCGGCGAGATCCTGACGCGCGTGATCATCCCGTTGCCTGATCCGGACGCAGTACAGCATTTCGAGAAGGTCGGCAGGCGCCAGGCCCTGGCCATCAGCGTGGCCAGCATGGCCGCCCTGCTGCACCTGGACGGTGACATCGTCCGGGACGTCCGCCTGGCCTTCGGCAGCGTAGCCCCCACGGTGCTGCGCTGCCCCGAGGCCGAGTCCTGGCTGACAGGCCGTGCCCTGACCTCCGACAACCTGGGCCACGCGGCCGACCTCGTGCGCGCGACCGTACGCCCCATCGACGACGTGCGGGCCACGGCGGACTACCGCCGTCAGGTGGCGGGCAACCTGATCCTGCGTCTGGAGGGGCACAGGCCATGAAAGCGCTTCTTCCGGCACTGCTGCTGGCGTTGGCCAAAAAGGTACCTACCGCCACTGCGACAACATGAATGAATTCGGGGCCTGCTTCGCGCTGCCCAAGGAAGAGCAAACATGACCAATCAACGGACCATAACCCTGCGCCTGCACGCGGACACGGCCTGGATTCGCATGGTCCAGGGCGTGGCCGAACAGTGCGGCACGGTTTTCGGCCTGGATCACGGTAAGACCCTGCGCCTGATCATGGCGGTGGAAGAAATTCTGGTCTACCTGGCCGACCTCACGCCGCAGGCTCCCCTGGAACTGAATTTGACGCCCGGCGCCAGCCATGTCGATACGACCTTCTCCTTCGCGGCCAGGGATGCCGACCTCTGGGCCATGAACATCACCGCCTGCGGGGCCGACTGCACCGAAGAGAACATCCAGGCCATGGGACTGCTCCTGGCCGCACGCATGAGCGACGGCCTGGACGTGCGCCGCGACGGCGCGAACGTGATCCTGCGCCTGCGCCTGGACCGCTCCTATCCAGACCTTGAAACGCGGCAGAGCGAACGCTTCGCGCCCCGAGGGGAAGTGCTGTTCCAGCCCGCCCTCGACCCGAGCAGGATCAAGGAGGCCTGCGCCCTGGCCACGGCGCTCTATCCCGAAGCAGCGGTGCCGCAGGCGTTCAGAACCCCCGGCAAGGTGGTCGACCAGATTCTGGGAGGCGAGCTTTCCGGAGCCATGGCGCTGGACCAGGGCGGAAATGTGTGCGGCTTCATGACCTGGAGCCCGCGTTCCGCCACCAGCGTGTCCTTCTGCGGGCCTTATGTCTTCACCAGCAAGAGGACCGCCGTCGCGCGCGGATTGACCGAGCATCTCGTCGGCGCCGTGGCCCGGACTCCCGTCTCGGCCATACTGAGCCAGCTGCCCACGGAAGACCTGCCCCGGGAGGATGTCGAGCTGCTGGGGACCCTGCCCCTGCTCGCGGCCGACGGCACCCCCTGCCCCATGCCAATCTGGTACCGGGGCATGCGCGAGGACAACGGACTGGCGGTCTGGACACACCCGGAGCTGGAGGGATTTCTGCGCACGGCATACGAGCAGCTTTTCCTCATGCGCGACATCCACGCCGTCTCGCACCAGGGCGAACAGGTGGCCGGGCGCTCCGTCTTTGCCACGTCCTTCCAGCCCGAGGCCAGCCAGGCGCTGCTCATCCCCATGCTCGACGGGGCCGACGCCTCGGGCACCCTGCACGGACACGTCCAGTTGCTCCTGTCCGAAGGGTACCGCAACATCCTGGTCCACCTCGACCTGGCCCACGGCTGGCAGGCGGCTCTGGCCCCGGCCCTGCTGAAGAACGGCTTTCAACCCCGCGTCCTGCTCCCCCATGCGGGACAGGCGGACGTTTTGGTGCTGCAGCATGCTGGATCTTGAACGACTGGTGCCGGCCCACGTCCGGAGCTTCGAGGTCTATACGCCGAGCAAACCCGATCAGGAGCTGATGCGCCTCTTCCGGGTCGACCACCTGCACCGTCTCAACAACAACGAGAATCCCCTGGGCCCCCCGCCCGAAGCGGCCCGGATCGTCCAGGGTTTCCCGCCCCGCCTGACACCCATCTACCCCAGCGGCGACGCCTACGCCCTGCGCCAGATCCTGGCCGGGCGCTTCGCCAAGTCGCCGGACCAGTTTCTGGTCGGCAATGGCTCGTGCGAGGTGATCTCCAGTGTCATCAAGGCCTTTTGCGCCGAGGGCGACAACATCGTCACGGCGGACAGGACCTTTGCCGTGTACGAGTGGGTGGCCAAGTTTTCGGGCATAGAGGCCAGGCTCACCCCCCTCAAGGATTTCGGTTTCGACCCGGACGCCATGCTCGCCGCCCGCGACGAGCGCACCAAGATCGTGTTCGTCTGCAACCCCAACAACCCCACGGGCACCTGGTGGGACACGGCCACCCTGCGCCGCTTCCTGGACACGGTGGACAGCCGCCAGATCGTCGTCCTGGACGAGGCGTATTTCGAATTCGTGGACCAGATCGGCTTTCCGGACGGCATGAAACTGCTGGAGCAGTATCCCAACCTGGTCGTCTTTCGCACCTTCTCGAAGATGTACGCGCTGGCCGCCCTGCGCATCGGCTACCTGTGCAGTTCCCCGGCGGTGGTCGACATCATCCGCCGCACCCACGTGGTCTATTCGGTCAATTCCCTCGCGCAGCAGGCCGCCGCGGCAGCCATGGAAAACGACGGGCCCTTCATTGCCGCGACCCGCGCCATGGTGGCCGCCGGCAAGGAGAAAGTCCTGACATTGTGCGGGGAACTGGGCCTGACCTGCCAGTGCGGCGAGGGCAACTTCGTCATGATCCGCGTTCCCACCTCCGACACCCTGCTCTACCGCAAGCTCATGGCCAAGGGCGTCATGATCCGCACCATGACGGGCTTTCGCTTCCCGGGCTGGATCAGGGTCAGCCTGGCGCGGGAGGATGTAATGGAGGAGTTCTGCAGGGCCATGCTGGGCGTGCTTCGCCCCTGAGAGAGTGGCGACCTACAGAACCCTGTGCCGCTCTCTCACCATCGGAAATCCGGTACAAACGCCCTTTGGGCATTTTCCCGCTTGACCCCGTCAGGGGTGCCGCGCCATGTATTCCCTTCCATGCGGGAGCCCGGCTACGCCCGTCTTCCCGCGCCCGGGGCACGACCCCGCCAAGAACATCGCCCCCTACAGCCTCACGGAGTTTGCACAGATCATGCTGTCCCTCTTCATTCTCCTGTTCATAGTCCTCGCCGCCTTGGTCCTCTTCATCGGCGGCTGGCTGCCTGCCGATGTGGTCGGGATCATGGTCCTCGCCGCCCTGGCCCTGACCGGCCTGGTCTCCCCGGAAGAGGCCGTGGCCGGATTCAGCAGCCCCGCGGTCATCACCGTGCTGGCCATGTTCGTCCTTTCGGCCGGTCTGACCCGCACGGGCGTGGCCTACCGCATCGGCCAGCCCCTGCAACACTTCGCGCGCAAGGGCGAAGCCGTGCTGATCGTGGTGCTCATGACTGCGGCCGGGCTCCTTTCGGCCCTCATCAACACCACCACCGTGGCCGTCATCCTGCTGCCCGCGACCATGGACCTGGCCCGCCGCAGCGGCCTGCCACCGGCGCGCCTGCTCATGCCCATGGCGCTCGGTTGCCTGCTCGGCGGACCCTTCACGGGCATCTCAACGCCTCCCAACATCCTGGCCACCAACGCCCTGCGCGCCGCCGGACTGACGCCCTTCAAGATTTTCGATTTCACGCCGATCACCGGCGCTCTGGTCGTGGCCGGCATCGCCTTCGTGGTCCTGCTCGGCAAGCGCCTGCTGCCCAAGGGCGCTGCGTCGGGAGATCAAAAAAAAGGCATCGAGTCCGCCTACGAGATCGGATCGCACATCTTCACCATCGAACTTCCCTCGACATCGCCACTGGTGGGCCGCAGCCTGACCGAAAGCCGCCTGGGCTCAGCCCTGTACCTGACCGTGGTCGGCCTGCAACGCGCCGGTGAACTGATTCTCTCCCCCCGGGCGCAGGAGACATTGCGCGCCAATGATATCGTCATCGTCCACGGCCAGTCGGATCAGGTCAGCCATTTTCGCGGCAGCAGACATCTGCGGGTCGAGCAGCCCGGACCCGAGACCGACGAAATCATCCGGCGCCTGGGCACGGCCTCGGTCCGCATCGGTAAGGGGTCGCCGCTCATCGGCCGTACCCTGGCCGAGAGCGGGCTGCGCCGGGATCACCGCGTGCATGTGCTGGCGCTGGGTTCCCCCACAGGCGAATGCCTGCGCGAAGTCCGCCGCCATCGTTTCGAGGAGGGGGACGGCCTCGTGCTCCAGGGCGAACACAAGACCCTTGAAGCCCTGGCGGACACCAGCCTCGTCGAACTCGTGGCACCGCTGACGGAAGGACCGGCCGATGCGTCGGTTTGCGAACTGCTCAGCCTCTGTTCCGTGAGGGTGCCGGAAGGATCGGTGCTGGCCGGACGCAACCTGGTGGAAAGCCGCCTGGGCAATGCCTTCGGCCTGACTGTGGTGGGCCTGGTTCGGGAAGGGAATGTGACCTGCCTGCCCGCCCCGGAAGAAACGGTCCAGCCCGGCGACCTGCTCGTGGTCCAGGGTCTGGCGCGGGACATCGACGTGTTCGAGGGCCTGCAGGAGCTTGAAATTTCGGAGCAATCGTCGCGACTGGCAGCCGAACTGGAATCCCAGCAGATCGGCATGACCGAGGTGCTGCTCTCGCCCCGCACTACCCTGGCCGGAAAAACCCTGAACGATCTGCTCTTCCGCGACCATTACGGGCTGAGCGTTCTGGCCGTGCTGCGCAAGGGCCGGGCCTGCCGCTCGGGCCTGCAGGACATGCCCCTGCAGTTCGGCGATGCGCTGCTGGTGTACGGACCGCGACAGAACCTGGAGGCCGTGGCCCGCGACCACGACTTCCTGGTGCTGGACCAGGAAGCGGCCCAAGCCCCGCGCCTGCACAAGGCCCCCCTGGCCGCCCTGATCATGGCGACCGTGCTCCTGAGCGCCATCCTGGGTTTCGTGCCCATCGCCATCGCGGCCCTGGCCGGAATGGCGGCCATGGTCGTTGTCGGATGCCTGACCATGGAGGAGGCCTATCACTCCATCGAATGGAAGGTGATCTTTCTCATCGCCGGCATGCTCCCTCTTGGCTTGGCCATCGAAAACACCGGGGCGGCGCGGATGGGGGCGGAGGCGCTCATCGGCATGGTGGGCGACCTTGGTCCGCGCTGGGTGGTGGCCGCGCTGTTCGGAGTGACGGTGCTCGGCACGCAGGTCATCCCCACGGCGGCTCTCGTGGTGCTCATGGCGCCCGTGGCCCTGGGCGCAGCCACGGCGCTCGGCATTTCGCCGCAACTCTTGATGATGACCATAGCCATGGCCGCTTCGGCGAGTTTCGCGAGCCCTCTTTCACACCCGGCGCATCTCTTGGTCATGGGGCCCGGAGGCTACAAATTCATGGATTACGTCAAGGTCGGCGCGCCCTTGACTCTCGTGGTCATGGCCGTGTCGGTCTGGCTGCTGCCCATCCTGTGGCCGGCGTGAACGAGCTTGCGCTGCCCCGATTTTCCGCAGTGTTTCGCCCAAAAATTCCGGCTTGACGATTCCAGGGGGCTGTCTATATCTTTCTTTTTTTGAAGGGGAGTAGCTCCTCAAGACAAGGTCAACATCACTGGCGCGAAAGCGCTTGGCCTTGTCGTCGGATCCCACCGATGAGCAAGACCTTCAGCACGACAAACCGTGCTGGAGGTCTTTTTTTTTGGACCTCCGGCCAATCTTCGGAGGTTTCATGAACAAAAATATATCCTCTCAAAATCCGGACCGCCGGACAATGTCCAGCCCCGATCCACCCGTTCCTTGCCGCCGGACCCGAGGGTTGTCCCCGGGACAAGGCGATGCGTCGCAAGCCTGAACCTGTTTCAGATTTTCCACATGTAAAAACCCGTGGGGGCTTTGGTTGCCCCTGTCCGCATAACGGATTCTGGAGAAAGAAATGAACACATTGCTTTTGTGGATCGGATTTCATGTTTTCATCATTGCGCTGCTGCTTTTCGACCTTGGCGTGGTGCAGCGCAAGAACAGGGAGATGAGCGTCGGTACCGCCCTGTGGGTGAGTCTGGGCTATGTCGTCCTGGCGCTTCTTTTCGGGGCGGGAGTCTATTTCTTCAGAGGCCCTCAGGCCGGACTTGAATTTCTGACCGGATATTTCATCGAGAAGAGCCTGAGCGTGGACAACATCTTTGTCTTCCTGCTCATCTTTCTGCATTTCTCGGTGACCAAATCCAACCAGCGACGAATTCTCTTCTGGGGCATCCTGGGGGCGCTGGCCATGCGCGCCACGCTCATCATCGCCGGAGCCAGCGCCATCGCGACCTTTCACTGGCTGCTCTATGTCTTCGGCATCCTGCTCATCGCCTCGGGCATCAAGATGCTGGTCACCATCAACCAGGAACCGGACCTCTCGCGCAACCGCATCGCCCGGTTCATGCGCAGCCATTTCCGGGTCACCGAAGACTTCGAGGGCGACAGGTTCTGGGTCCGGCGCGACGGTCTTCTGTACATGACGCCCCTGTTCATGGTCCTGATCATCGTCGAGGTCTCGGACGTCATCTTCGCCATCGACTCCATCCCGGCCATCCTGGCCATCAGCAAGGACACGTTCATCGTCTATTCATCCAACGTGTTCGCCATTCTCGGGCTGCGGGCTCTGTATTTCGCCCTGGCCGGAGTGATTCACCGCTTCCACTACCTCAAGTACGGGCTGTCCTTCGTGCTTGTCCTGGTGGGCGCCAAGATGACCGTGAACACCTATTACGGGACCAAGATCATCACCACCGAAATGGCGCTCCTGGCCACCGCGTGTCTCATCGGCGGCTCCATGCTCTACTCCATGTACCGCACCAGGGAACTGCCCGAATCCGAAAGGAAGAAATCCATGCGCTGGTGGATTCCGGGTACTCCGGCCCGCAAGGAGACCATCGAGGATCAAAAAACGGATGTGAACTGAAAAACCGGACGCGCATCCTGAAAAGACGCATGGAAAAAGGATGCGCGTCCAATGATCGCAAAAAGACGCTCGCGCCTACTGCATCACCACCCAGCCATCGGGCCCCTTTACGAAACGCACCGTCGTCATCTCCTTGGAGCGCCCGGCAATCGGAACGGTCATGTCGACTTCGACGTCGCAGACAAAACCGGGCGCCTCCTTGGCCTGCGTGCAGCCGATCTTCTTCACGGCATGAAGCTCCGTCTTCCCCAGCGAATCGGTAAACGCCTTGCCCGCTCCGCCGAACAGTTTTCCGGCCTCGTCGAGGCTTTGAGCGGTCTTGGCCAAGTCCTTCTCGAAGGCGGCCCGGATGTCGGCCTCGGACGGCTCGCCGGAGCAGCCCACGGCAAAAAGCGACACGGCAAACAGGATTCCCGTCAACATGAATTTCATTTTATCCCTCCAGTGGTTACTGATACAGCGATACCTTGATCATCTCGCAGGCGAATACTGGCTTTAAACGGGGCGGTTGTCCAATTTCCTCCTTCTCGTTCGGTGGCCCCGGAGACACCCGCGCGATCGGGACATGCATGTCCACCTGCCGCAACGGCGACATTCTCCCCAAGAACCGTTGACTTCCACGCCGCCCTATGCTCAAGGTTCCGCTCCCGGGCGCGCCTGCCTGGGCGGACCACGCGGCATGCCGTTAACGAAAGCCGGAACATGCGCAAGGCCCGGCTGTTTTTCAAGGGTGCGCCCCGAAAACAGAATTCCCGACGACTCAAGGCTCCGGCCACGCAAGGCCTGAGCCTTTTTCGTTGTGCACCGCATTGACATCACGGGGACTGGTTACTAAGTTTTCAACTTTCCCTGTCCACCGGACGTGCCTATCGGGCCTGTCGGCTGGACGGCACAACGACCCGGATTTCCTACGGAGTTCCATGCATCCCTCGACCCTGATCTCGCGCATCGAAACCACGGCCCCGCTCCAGCTGGCGGCGTCATGGGACAAATGCGGCGTGCAGATCGCCTCTGCCGCCTCCGAAATCAGGACCGTGTGCGTGACCCTGGACCCCAGTGTCGAGACGGTGCGCCGGGCGGTGGAGCATGAGGCGGATTTTCTGCTCTGTCACCACCCGCTGAGCCTCGCGCCCAGGCTGCCGAGCCGCCTCGATGACTTCCACGAGGTGCTGAGCCTGAGCCTCAAGAACTCCATGTGGCTCTACAGCGCGCACACCTCTCTGGACGCCAATCCGCATGGTCCGGTCAATTGGCTGGGGCAGGCCCTCAAGATGCAGGACATGCGCATCCTCGAGGTGACCCGCCGCGAAACGCCGAGCCTGCTGCGCCTGGCCGATTCGGCCATGCAGGAAAGAGTCCGGGATTTTGCAGACTCCGTCACCCGCCGAGATGGACAAATGGAGGAATACCTCCTCTGGCCGGAAGAAAGCGCCGCGTTCAAGGCCAGCCTCGATGCCGGGACGCCCTTGCAGGAGCTGGCCCTTGCCGCGCCGATCCGTGAATACGGTTTCGGATGCATCGGAACGCTGCCCAAGGCCCTGGGCTGGGATGAATTTTCAGCGCGGCTTACCGCCCTCGGGCTGCCTCTGTCGCGCATGGTGGGACAGGCGCCGGAAACCGTCACCCGGGTGGCCTATTGTCCCGGATCTGGAGCCGACCTTGGACCGGCCGCCTTCGCTAAAGGCGCGGACGTCTACCTGACCGGCGACGTCAAATACCATCAGGCCCAGGCCGTGCAGGATATCGGCCTGACCATCGACGTCGGTCATTTTTGCCTTGAAGAAACCATGATGCGCACCTGGAGCCGGAGCCTGGACCGCGAACTGTCCCCCGAGGGAGTCCGGGTCATCTTTCTGCAGGGGCGCGATCCCTTTGCCTGAATCTTCCCGGGAAGAACCCCGGAAAATTGATACGCTTTTGAGGAGGATGCTACCTTGAGTATTTATATGGAACAGATCGAGCAGCTGGTCGTGCTGCAGAAAGTGGATTCGGAGATGATCACCCTGGAGCGCATCCTCGAAGACGCGCCCAAGCAGCTGCGGAGCCTGCAGGAAAAACAGGCCTACCTCAAGCAGCAGCAGGACGTGATCCAGGAAAAGGTCGACGTGCTGATGGAGCAGAAGAGCCGCCTTGAGGGTGAGATCGAAAACGACACCCAGAAGGTCAAGAAGAGCAAGAACAAGCTCATGATGGTCGAGAACACCAAGGAATATCACGCCATGATGCGTGAGATGGACACCATGGAGAAGATGAACCGTTCCCGCGAGGAAGAGCGGGCCAATCTTCTTGCGGACCTTTCCGACCTCGAAGGTCGCAAGGAAGCCCTGCAGGGTGACATCGACAGCCTTGAAGAGACCATCACCGCCCAGCAGTCCACCCTGGATCAGGAACTGGCCGAGAAGCGCGCCCGCATCGAAATCCTGGAGAAGGAAAAGCGGAAGGCCTCCGAGGCTGTTCCCGCGCCCATTCTGACCCGCTACAATTTCATCCGCGACCGCATCCCGAATCCCGTCATCGTTCCGGTCAGCGAGGGCGTATGTCAGGGCTGCCATGTCGTCATCCCGCCCCAGGCTTTCATCGACCTGCAGAAGGGCGAGCAGATCCTGAGCTGTCCCAACTGCCTGCGTATCATTTTCTGGGAGCGTCATTTCTCGGGCAATGATTGATTTATTTTTGCGGAGCCGGACAGGCTGTCGCTGCCGGCCGCAAGGCCGGGAGAGGAAAGTCCGGACACCACAGGGCAGGATGCTGGATAACGTCCAGCGGGGGCGACCCCGGGACAGTGCCACAGAAACAAACCGCCCGGGCTTCATGCCCGGGTAAGGGTGAAAAGGTGGGGTAAGAGCCCACCAGTTGTCGCGGTGACGCGGCAAGCTAGGTAAACCCCATCCGGTGCAAGACCAAATAGGAAGGTGACCGGCCCGGTCGCGACCCTTCGGGTAGGTTGCTGGAGACGGCGGGTAACCGCCGCCCTAGAGGAATGACAGCCGCCCGGCAACGGGCACAGAATCCGGCTTATCGTCCGGCTCCGTATTTTTGATAATGACACACTCACTATGGACCATAATCCTGGCCGCGGGCCAGGGTTCGCGTCTGGCCGCCTCCACGGGCGGCACACGCAAACAGTTTCTGCACCATGAGGGACATCCCCTCTATTGGCGCAGCGTTCTGACCATGTCCGCAGTCCCTGAACTTGCGGGCGTGGTCCTCGTTTTTCCGCCCCGGGAACTGGAGCAGCGCTCCGCCGAACTGGAAAGCCTCAAAAACATCTCGGACCCCGGTGTCCGCATCCTGACCACCGGCGGCGGCGACAGACGCCAGGACTCCGTGCGCCTGGGCCTGGCAGCGCTGCCCCGGGATTGCACCCGTGTACTGGTGCACGACAGCGCGCGCCCCTTTTTCTCGCCCGCCCTGGTGCAGGCTCTGCTGGCCGGATTGACGGACGACGTCTGTGGAGTCATCCCCGCCATCCCCGTCACGGACACGATCAAGCAGGTCGAAAACGACCTTGTCCTGGCCACGCTCCCGCGCGAAACAATGCGCGCGGTCCAGACGCCGCAGCTCTTCCCGGCCGCCCTGCTGCGCCGGGTTCATGAACAGGCCTTGAACGAAGACTGGACCGTCACGGACGACGCCAGCATGATCGAACGCGCCGGATACGGCGTCCGGATCGTGCCCGGTGAAACCGCCAATCTGAAGATCACAACCCCGGAGGACCTGCGCGTGCTTGCTACTCCCGCCCCCCTGCCCGTGCCCTGCACCGGATTCGGCTACGACGTGCACGCCTATGGCGGCAACCGGCCCATGGTGCTGGGCGGCATGCCCATCGCCGGGGCCCCCTTCGTCAAAGCCCACTCCGATGGCGACGTGCTCCTACACGCCCTCTGCGACGCCATCCTCGGATGCCTCGGCCTTGGGGATATCGGCGAACATTTCCCGGACAGCGACGATCGCTTCGAGAACATCTCCTCCGGCATCCTGCTCTCGGAGGTCATGGACAAGGCTCGCGCCCTGGGGCTTTGCATCACCCATGTCGATCTGACCGTCATCGCCCAGATCCCCCGCCTGGCTCCGCACAAGGAAGCCATCCGCGGCAACGTGGCGCGCCTGCTTGAGCTTTGCGACCAGCAGGTCAACGTCAAGGCGACCACGGAAGAGCACCTGGGTTTCACCGGCCGCAAGGAAGGGATCAAGGCCGTGGCCGTGGTCACCGCCACAAGGAAGCAGGCATGAGCAATTTCAAGACCGGCGGCCCCTTCATCACCCGCTTCGCCCCCAGTCCCACGGGAGGGCTGCACCTTGGCAACGTGCGCACGGCCATCCTCAATCATCTTCTGGCCAGACAAAGCGGCGGAAAATTTCTGCTTCGTCTTGAAGACACGGATCAGGAACGCTCCACCTTCGCCGCCGAAGCCGCCATCCTGTGGTCCATGTCCTGGCTTGGGCTTGTGCCCGACGAACCGGTGCGTCACCAGAGCCTGCGCCTTCATCTCTACCGTCGCGCCGTTGACGGCCTGGTGGCCCAAGACCGCGCCTACCCCTGCTTCTGCACCGATGCCGAACTGGAACAGGACCGCAAGGAAGCCGCGGCCAGGAATCTTCCTCCCCGCTACAGCGGCCGCTGCGCCCGCATGTCACGCGATGAGCGCGCCGAGAGGCTGAACCGGGGCGACGCCCATGCCATCCGTTTCCGCCTGCCTGAAAAGCCGGAGGTCAGCTTCAAGGATCTCGTCAAGGGGCAGATTACCCTTCCGGCAGGCGCTTTCGGCGACTTCGTGCTGCTGCGCTCGAACGGCTGGCCCAGCTACAATCTGGCCGTGGTCGTCGACGACGCGGACATGGGCGTCAATCTGGTGCTGCGCGGCGAGGACCACCTGACCAACACGGCCCGTCAAATCCTGCTCTACGAAGCCCTTGGGCTCACGGCTCCGGCTTTCGCCCACCACGGCCTGCTCATGGACACGGACGGCAAGAAGCTTTCGAAGCGCAGCGGCGCCCTGAGCATTCCCGAATGCATGGAAATGGGTCTTGAACCTCTGGCCGTGGTCCAGTATCTGGCGTCCTTGTCCGGCGCCCTGCCCACCAAGAATCTTTTCGCCTCTCTTGACGAGATGGCCCGGGCCTTCAACCCCTTCGCGCTGGGCCGGGGCAACGCGGTCATGAGCCTCGACGAGCTGACGGCCCTGAGCGCGCGCGTTTTTCGGGCGGCGGATCCTGCGGATCAAATCCGGCAGCTAGACGAAACCTTGCCTGCCGAGAACGCCTGGCACGAATTCGATCCGCAAGTCCGCCTGCATCTGCTGGCCAGCCTGCGCGAAAATGCGGCGAACATGCATGAACTGCGCGCCCTGCTGCCTCTCTTCACGGAAAAAGAGGCCCGCTTCACCTCGGGGGCGCTGACCGAACTGGCCGAGAGCCTGCCGGTGCTTGCCGCCCTTGACCAGGCCATGTCCGCGCACAGTCCGGACTCGCGTCTGGAAAAGGACGCCGCCGGCGCCGTGTTGCGCAAAACGGGTGAAGAAGCCGGAGCCAAGGGCCGAAAACTCTACCACCCCATACGGCTGGCCCTGACCGGCAGCGAAAACGGCCCTGAGCTTGCCACGCTGCTTACGCTTTTGCCGGCCGGCCTGATCAGGGAGCGTGTACAAACGGTGCTGAACATATTTTCCCATTGCAACCACAAGGAATGAGCATGCAGATCTACAATAGCCTTACCAGGAAAAAAGAGGAATTCGTCCCGCTCAAACCCGGTCATGTGTCCATGTACGTCTGCGGCATCACGGCCTACGACTACTGCCACATCGGACACGCACGCTCCGCCGTGGTCTTCGACGTCCTGGTCCGCTATCTGCGCTACATCGGCATGCAGGTCACCTTTGTGCGCAACTTCACCGACGTGGACGACAAGATCATCAATCGCGCCAACCGCGAGGGCACGGATTTCGAGACCATCGCCCGCACATACATCGACGCCTTCTACACCGACATGGACCGCCTCGGCATCCTGCGGGCCGACATCGAACCCAAGGCCACCGAGCATATCAAGGAGATGATCGAACTCTGCGAAAATCTCATCGCCAAAGGCCACGCCTACTCGACGCCCAGCGGCGACGTCTATTTCCGTGTTCGCTCCTACGACGATTACGGCAAGCTCTCCGGACGCAACGTCGAGGAGCTGATGTCCGGGGCGCGCATCGAACCGGGCGAGAAAAAAGAGGATCCTCTCGATTTCGCCCTGTGGAAGGGCGCAAAGCCTGGCGAACCGTCCTGGCCCAGTCCCTGGGGACCGGGCCGTCCGGGCTGGCACATCGAATGTTCGGCCATGAGCGAACGCTACCTGCCCCTGCCCTTCGACATCCACGGCGGCGGACAGGATCTGGCCTTCCCGCACCACGAAAACGAGCGCGCCCAGACCGAGGCAGCCACGGACAAGCAGTTCGTGCGCTACTGGGTGCACAACGGGTTCGTGCAGATCAATTCCGAGAAGATGTCGAAATCACTCAATAATTTTGTGACCATCCGCGACATCCTGGCCAACTACCTGCCCGAGGTGCTGCGCTTCTTCCTCATCACCAAGCATTACCGCAGCCCCCTGGATTACACCGCCGACGCACTCGAAGAATCGGAACGCGCCCTGAAGCGGATCTACCTGACCAAGGCCGCCGCCGAGGCGCACGTGGCCGGAACCAAATGGACCGCCACGCCTCTTCCGGCCGAAATCGTGGTCGAAGCCACCGCACTGGAAGCCAAATGGGACGAGTCCATGGCCGACGACATGAACACGGCCGCGGCCCTTGGCCACGTCTTCGTGCTGATGAAGATCGTCAACCGCATCCTGGAAGACAAGGCCCTCAAAAAGTCCGAAGAAGGCCGCGACATGATCCGCCATGCCCTCAAGCTGTTCGAACGCTGGGGCGAAGTGCTCGGCCTTTTCCTCATGCCCAGCAGCGATTTCCTGGCCCAGCTCAAGCAAAGCCGAGTGCAGCGCAGGAAAATCGACACCGAACTGGTGCAGGCCAAACTGCAGGAACGCATGGAAGCCCGCTCGGCCAAGGATTTTGCCCGCTCCGACGCCATCCGCGACGAACTTCTCGCGCTGGGAGTGACCATTCAGGACACGGCCCAGGGCGTTCAGTGGGACGTGGAATGTGCCGAGAAATAAGGAAGAGCCCGCGCCCCGACAAGGGCGCGCCCTTGCCCCAAGGACATGAACGACGAAAGGCCGCGCAATGCGGCCTTTCGATTTTTATCACCAACGCACAATCCTGTCATTCGAAGAGGTTCTTCAAGCCCTCCACGCCCTTGTTCAGTCCCGAACCCACACCTTTTATGACTTCCTGCACGGCCTGCCCGCCGCGCAAGCCCAAACCTCGCAAGACCGCTTCCATATCGGGACTGATGGTAGGCTGACGCACCGGCCCGCTGATCCGCACCGGCACACTGCTCAAGCCCAAAGAACCTTCGTCGAAGTTGCCCTCGCTTCCGGCAAGCTCGATGAGCAGCCTGAAATCCAAAACCTCGCGCACCAGATCCGTCTGTCCGTTACCCGTGACGCGAAATCGCGGCGCAAGAAGAAAAAGATCGGGCGTCGTCTCCACCCCTCTGGTTATGGTTCCGCTGGCTGAAAGAACGGAAAAAACCGTGCGCGGGGGTTCCTGCGGTCCTGGGGAAAGGCCTTTGACCTTGCGGATTCCATCGCGCAGCAACTGCGAGACGTTCACGTCGCTTAGGGCGCCGTCGGACACCTTGAAATCCACTTTCCCTTTCAGATTGCGCCGCAGATCCATCGTGCTTTGCCCGGAAGTATCAAGGGCGGCGCTGCTCTGCATGGTGCCCGAAAGACTCTCCCTGCCATGCAGATCGCGCAGCAATGACCCAATCTGCAAGGCGCCTATGGAATGCGACCAGGAATACGCGGGTATCTGTCGGCGCACATCAAGGGAGGCCGAGCCTTTCAAACTTCCGCCATACAGGCTTGATTCGATCCGGGGCATGTCGAACAGGCCATCCGTGGCCGTCAGACGGATGCGCGAATCGGAAACACGCAGATTGATTACGTTCAGGGTATCCACCGCCAAAGTAGCATTCAGATTCAGCTTGCGCATCATCGAGACAGGAAGGTCGATGCGCTCTTCCGAAGCCCCAGGCAGAGCCTCCTTTGCGCCGTCATCGGACCGGATGCGGTAGCGGTCCAGATTCAAGGTATCGATATGCATATCCAGTTCGATTTGCGGATCCGTGCGACCTTGAACGGATACACGGCCGTTCAGCGCCTGTCTGTCGAGCACGAGACTCAGATCCGTCGCCTCGAAACGGCCCCCACCGGCTGCCCACTTGCAGGAAAAGGCAGCCTCTTCCAAAGCGGCAGGGTCCGTGAAATTCGGCAGAGGAATAGCTAGCCGCGCAAAGGCTTCCTTCGGATTGAATCGTGCGACTTCAAGAAAACCGTTGGTGCCGGCGTCGCTTGAAGGCTGCGCCGAAAAAACGATATCAAGCCCCAGCCCCTCCATGCGTGCGTTCTCCATCCGGCCGTCCGTAGATAAATAATCTCCCGAAAAAGATATTACTTCAGGACTGTTTGGCAGACTTTCGCCTGACAGGACGGCTTTGAGGACCAGATTCTCGAGACTGAGCCGGTCGAGATCCAGAATCGCCTTGGCGGTAAAATCAAGCTCGCCAGTGATTTCGTTGCGTTTGGCCATTGCATGCGTGTCCACCACAAACGGTTCGCCAAAAGCAAAATCAGAAACGTCAAGACGAATTCCGTCGACCTCAAAACTCTCCCCTCCAAGCTTGTCATCCCAGACAATACGGGCATCCGTGATTTCAAGTCCGTCCACAATGAGGCCCGCCAGGTAAGGAACACGCTTGTCCCGGGCCAGAACGGGAGTGTCTGGAGCACTGTCTTCAACCGAATCGGGCGTGGCAAGATCCATCCAATTTCCGCGCCCATTCGCATCGCGGGACAGAAACAGGGAAAGCCCTTCGATATCAATGGCCACAACTTCGAGCCGTGACGATAGAAGAGGCAGAAGACGAGCCTTCAGATGCGCGCCGTTCAGGGTCATGAAGGGTCCGCTGAAACCTTCGCCGTTCCCAAGCTCAAGGTCACCGATGGAAACGGACAGATAGGGAAAGAATTTAAGCCCCAGATCCCCGGAAATGGTCAGCTCGCGCCCGGTGTTGTCGCGCACGGCTTTTATGATCTGCGGCTTGAAATCATTGGGGTCGACCGTCATGAGCAGCACCCCTGCAAGAATTCCGCAAAGCAGAATCAGGCCCAAAAGACCGCGCACGATCCAAGTTCGAATATTCATCACATCTTCCCCTGGTAAAGTGTTGGAGCGAGAAGCTGTCATCATCGCGGGTCATGATGATAGCTGCTCGCACAAAAACACCATAAAGACAAAACACGTCGGGATAAAGGGAGGAAACCCGTAGAAACGCCGGACAGGATGGAATCGGGGCATCGATTTGCTAAAAAAAAGCCGGCTTTCGCCGGCTCTTGTGATCGATAAAATCAATAATCTTTGGCTGTTAACTCCACTCTGGAGATGCAAGACGTGCACCGGTGGAGGTCACCAGCAGACAGGAATGACCAGGCAGGGAAGACGTCAGGCGCAAGGCTTCACGCGGAGACATGAGACTCAGCGCCGTGGCCAGACCGTCAGCCTGCATGACCGTGGGCGCCTGAACACTGACGCTCTTGATATACTGCGGGGAAGTGCCCGTCTCGGGATTGATCAGATGGGTCGATTTGCGGGAAGAATCAAAATAGACTTCATAGCCGCCGGAAGTGGCTACCGCACCGGAACGCATTTCGATCACGGCAGGATAGTCACCCTGCTTGTCCGGATCTTCGATGGCGATGCGCCACGGACGGCCGTCACCCTTGGGTGAACCCTGGACACGGATGTCTCCGCCGGCGTCGATCATGTAATGGGCGACACCGAGCGACTTGAGCGTGTCCGCCGCGCAGTCGGCTATGTATCCTTTGGCGATACCATCAAGAGTCGCGCCCATACCGGAAGCGGCGAACTTCAGATCGGATCCGGTCTGCCGCAAGCGGCCGGTATCAACCAGAGCCAAGGCTTCTTTGAGTTCCCGCGCGTCCGGCCGCCCCTTGGAACGCTCCATGAGATTGACCACAGGTGCGACAGTCATGTCGAAACGTCCGCCGGATTGACGGTGCAACGTGCGCCCGTGGGCCATGACATCAAGCAGTTCCTGCGGAGATCCGGAAAGACGTCCGTGAACATTCAGGACGGACAGGGCGGTATTTGAATCAAATCGGCTCAAAATGCCGATCAAACGGTTCATTTCATCAAAGGCGCGGCCGATGGCTTCCTGCCCCTGATTCGTGCTCGGCGTCATGACGGTCATGCCGACAATGGTGCCCATGAGCATGCGCTTTTCGGTGGTCGTGACCAGGCCGACGGCAGCCATGGCCGGAACCACGCGCAATGCGGGAGCCAGGGCTGCCCCGCCAGCGAGCACAGCCAGTTTTTTCAGAAAGTCACGGCGGTCTTGAGTGTGGGTCCCATGCTTCATTGTTATGCTCCGATTCTGTGGCGTGGGTTAGGCGTTCAGGTCCGCGACATGTGATTCTTCAGGATAACGCGCGGGATCCATGTCGGGCGCTGCCGACATCAACTCGGGATTCAGGCAACGCAGGATATTGCGAGGACATTTCTCCACACACACTTCCTCGCAAGAGGGACCATAGGCCAGACACGCCTTGTGATCGATGAAGATGCGCTCATCGACCAGGGAGATGCACTGGGCCGGGCATTTCTTGATGCAGGCGCCACAGCTGATGCATCCGACTTCACAGACATCCTTGACGGCCTTGCCCTTGTCCTGGGACGAACAGAAAACCATCACGCGTGAGCGTCTGGGAATGAGTTCGAGAATCGAGTTTGGACAGGTCCGCACGCACGTGCCGCAGCTGGTGCATTTATCCGGAGCGATATGAACCAGATCATTCTCGATCCACATGGCGTCAAAGGGACATGCGCGAACACAATCCCCGAATCCGAGGCAGGAATACTTGCAGGCGTCAGGGCCATCCTGCACCAGCTTCGCAGCGGCACAACTTTCAATGCCGAAGTACTCGAACTTTTTGGCGACATTGCCTTCGACCTTGATACAGCGCCGGAAAGCGACCTCTGGTTCGGAGTCGCCGGCAGCCTTGCCGGTAAGCTCCGCCACTCTGGTGGCGACATCGGGACCGCCGGCGCAACATTTGTTGGGTGGCATGTCGGGGTCATTGATGACTGCGGCAGCGTATGCTTCGCAACCTGCGAATCCACAGCCGCCGCAGTTGGCGCCGGGCAGAGCCTCAGTGACAACCTCGATGCGCGGGTCCTCTTCGACATACAAGACTTTGGACGCAATGGCCAAAATACCAGCCGACGCGAACCCCAAGCTGAAAAGTGTCAAAACGGATACAGTAATCATAAAGAAATCTCCACCTTAGGCTATCATACCCTTGAACGCCATGAATGCCAGTGACATGAGTCCAGCCATGACCAGGCCTATGGGAACACCGCGCATGGCCCGAGGAATCCGCGTGATCTCGAAACGCTCGCGAATTCCCGCGAGCAAAACAAGAGCCAGCATGAAACCGGTTCCAGCCGCGACGGCATAAAGCAGCGAGGTCACGAAATCGTATTCTTTACGCTGTACCAGAATGGCCACACCCAACACCGCGCAGTTGGTGGTGATGAGGGGCAGAAAAATACCCAGAGCCTTGTACAACGGTGGAACCATTTTCTTCAAAAACATTTCCACGAACTGCACCAACGCCGCAATGACCAGAATGAAGACGATGGTCTGCAGGTAGGCAAGGTGAAAAGGAATCAGGACAAATTTCTGGATGAGAAAGGTGAACATCGTGGCCATGATGGTCACGAAAATTACGGCACCGCCCATCCCGATCGACACGCTTTTTTCCTTGGAACAGCCCAGATAGGGACAGTTGCCGAGGTATTGGGCCAAAACTATGTTGTTGACAAAGATGGCCGAGATAAAAAGCAGAAAAGTATCCATAAGCCGTCACTCCCGTTGTTAGCCCTTGGCTGCTTCAAGCCGTTCCAGCTTTTTTTGGTTGACGATTTTTTCCAGGCCCTTGCAGGCAGCGCACCCGGAACAACCAGCATCGAAATTGGGATCCAGGACAACACCCTTGCGTTTGGCCTGCCAGGCAGTCAGAAAATTCATGCCTGCGAGAATGAGCCCGAGGCAGACAAACGCTCCGGGCGCCTGGACCATGAAGGTGAAAGGCTGAAAGTCCGGTCCGAACAGATTAACTCCGAACAGGGAACCGGCACCGAAGGTCTCGCGAATGCCCCCCAGGAAAGTCAGGGACAAGGTGAAACCGATGCCCATCCCCAACCCGTCGGCCAGGGCCAGATGGGGGGGATTCTTGGCGGCGAACGCTTCAGCCCGGCCAAGGATGATGCAGTTGACGACGATAAGGGGAACAAAGATGCCCAGCTGCTGGTAAAGCGGATATGCAAATGCCTGCATGAGAAGTTCCACGGTAACGACCAGGGAGGCGGAAATCGCGATGAAACAGACGATGCGCACCTTTTTGGGAATGATGTTGCGCACCAGGGAAATGATGAAGTTGGAAAGAGCGAGAACGAAGATGACCGCGGCACCCATGCCAAGACCATTGTTGGCGGTATTGGTGACGGCCAAGACAGGACACAAACCCAGCACCAAGCGGAACGGAGGAAGTTCATTCCACAGTCCTTTGGTGAATTCTTTCATTAAACTGGCCATAAAAATTCTCCTTGGGATGATCGCTAGCCGACTACCACGTGGTTTTGATCGTATCCTTGAGGGCCGCATACCATCCGGCGGCCTGCTTCACAGCATCAGCCGCGGCAATGGATGAGAATGTCGCGCCTGAAATGGCGTCGATGTCGCCGCCATCCTTTTTAAGGGCGGCTTTCGCCGGATCCTTGGCCTTGAACTGTTTGGTAAAGGCAGGTTCCTGAATGCGCGAACCAAGCCCGGGCGTTTCCTTGTGGGTGGTGACGCTGATTCCGACGAGATTATCCGCTGCAACGTCAAACCCGACGATCACGTTCACGTCGCCGCCATAACCTTTTCCGGACGCTTCCATGGCCACGGCCTGCAATTTGCCACCCTTCAGGGAGGGGAAGACGATAATGGTCTCGTCTTCATTGCCGGGCATGGGCAATTTCTTGCGATCGGCAATGGGATCATTGTCGCCCTGCAAAAAAATCTGCTTCAAAGCCGGGCCCTGGACATTGGTCAGGACCTGTTCCTCGATGATGGGAGTAGTCCAGACCTTGAGCCCGGAGAGGACGAAACCCGCAAGACCGGTGATGGCGGAAAGCACAACCACCATTCGTACAATTTCCATCATACCGTGCTACCTCCCGCCGAAGGGCTTGGGTTGAATAAGATCAAAAAGCGGCGTGCAGAGATTTGCCAGCAAAATCGCAAAGGGCACGCCATCGGGATAGATGCCATACGTGCGGATGATGATCACCATCACACCGCCGAAAAAGCCGAACAGCAACATCGGCAAGCGCCACGTTGGGGAGGAAGACGGATAAGGCATCAGGAAAAATGCCGCCAGCAGGGTGCTACCGGAAAGCAGGTGAAAGACCGGGGATGCGTAAAGCTGGGGATCGATGAAATTGTAGACAAACCCAGCCACTAGAACACCGGCCAGAAAGGATACCGGAATGAACCAGCGCACCAGCCCTCTGGACATGAGGTAGGCTCCTCCGATGACGATCATCAGAGCCTGGGACGCGCCCAGGGCCCCGAGATTCTCTCCCAACAGAAGGCTCATGGGAGTGACCGAGGAGATGGCATCAAGGCCGAAGTACTTGAGTTCGCTCAATGGTTCGATGAGGTCCCATTTGAGAAGCATCCCGTTCAGGTCAACGAGATCCGGCCAGGAGATGGCCAGCACGGCCCAACCCAGAGCCGGAGCGCAGACCGGACTGCCGCCATATCCGCCGAAGACCATGCGCCCGAGGATGACCATGAACGCGGTCCCGAGAATGACCATCCACGCAGGGGCAGTGGCCGGAAGCAAGAAGGCAAAGAGCAGACCATCCACCAGTGCGCTGAAATCGTCAGAGGTCGGCGCCTGCTTCATGAGCTTCTGCACGACGGCTTCCGTGACCACGGCGGTGAACCCGGCCCACGCCATGACCACTACCGCATCATAACCGTAACGATACACAGCCATCGCCACCACCGGCAAAATTGCCAGCAGCGTATGAAGCATGTTTTTTTGTAGTGTTGCTCCGGAATGCCACAGCGGAGCCGAAGCAACGGAATACATTTTCTTTGAAATATCCTGGCTTGCCATGTGTTTTTATCCTTCCTTGTTCATGACTGATTGAAACGACGCGGGAAGCATCAGTCCTGCAATCTGCATGTAGACACTGCTTCGTCCTGAGCTGCCAACTGCTTCTTGGCAAGAAGCAGATACTGCATCACGGGACGATTGGCCGGACACACGAAAGTACACATGCCACATTCAAAACAAGCTCCGACATGCTGTGATTGAGTACTTTCAAACATATTGAATTCGGCATACCGGGAGAGCATCCCGGGATGAATCCGGGCGGGACAGGCCAGAACACACTCGCCGCAGTTGATGCAGGGATTGGGCTGTACCGGAGGATAGAGCCCTTCCTGAACCAGGGTCACGGCGGTGCAGGTGGGTGCGATGCCTACGCCAAGATCACTCACGGCAACACCGCGCATGGGACCGTTCAAGGCCAGCTTCCATTCTGTTCCGTACGCCGTCCCTGTAGTGTCCAGCAGATCCTGCACCGTCATGCCTGTTGGCACGCGGTAAACCTTCTCGCCGACACTGACGGCGGCTTCCATGAGAGGCAGCTTGGTCATGGCCACAAGACCGATCCGGTACAGGGCCGAAACCGAGATGACATCGACATTGTCCGGTCTTTCGGCTCCGGTAGCGGCGTAAACGACAAGGGGATCGATGGTGGCCGGGTAAACGTCGCTGGCATAGACTGTGGTGCAGCCATGCAGGGAAAGCTGCTTGCCGTTGGCGACGACCAGTTTCACCACTCCGGGCTTGATGGCCCGTTCCAGAATCTGGAGACCGGCTTTCAGGACTTCCTGAGCGTCCTTCATGAGCTGCTCGCTGACCAGCACTCCGGGCTCGGGATTGAGGCCGTTTATGATCAGGTTGCGCGTCGCGTGAAACCTGCTCGTATCCACGCCCATTTCCAGCAGCTTGCGGCACAGTTCCTCGTTGCCGAGAGAATCCAGCTCGCTACATGGCTCGGGCCTCGGAGCGGCCACGGCCTCCTCCCCTTCCTTGGGCGCGGGGATGGGGCCTATGATGATGGCGTCGGGCTGAATGTCCTCGACGATGCCATCAATGGAAGAATGCACAAAGCCGATTCCGTAAGCGCCCTTGGTGGGATTTTCCGCGATGACCTGGCCGCGCCCCAAAATCTGCTTCTTTTTTACAACGGGTTTGTGTTTGCTCTCAATAGGAATCCTGACCCGCAAGGGGGCCGGCACTTCCTGCAGAGTGTCCTTGATCTCAACCGAGGTGTTCAGGCGTAGTTTCATCATGATGGTCTTACCTGGTATGACAGCGGGTACACGATTTTTCGCCAAAAGGTCCTTTGCCGGCCTCTTCGTGACACGTCATGCACTGATCGTGAAACGACTCCATGCGATGCGGCAAGGGCGTGGCGTCAGTATCGAAGTGGCAGGAATTGCAGGACGGCTGGAGGCTTCCAGCCTTACCGGGCAGCAATTCATGACATTCGTTACAACCTTCCAATTTTTCCTCATACATCTCGGCATGACAGCTTTCGCACTTGGCATGTACGGCATCGCGCAAGGCGGGCGTGTCGCCATCTGCTTTTTCGCCATGACACTGGTTGCAAGCACCCGGCTCGGCCTCGATGTCCGTGTCGTGATGGCAATCGGTGCAGCTCGAAGCATACTGCTCAGCATGGTCGTCATGACTGTAGACAAGCTTGCCCAGTTCGGCATGATGACAACGCGCGCAGGTCTCCTCGGGCAGACTGGTCTGGTGGTCCGAAGAGAACTTCGCATCAAATTCCGTCGCATGACATGAGCCACACGGCAGCGGAGTCAAACCTGGATTTTCACTCTCATGATGGCATTTGGCACAGTTGCCACCATCTTTTTCAACGTATTGCACGTGACGAGAATGGGTGAAGACAACATCGCCGCCCTTGTTGTCCAACCGAAGACGAACGGGCAGCTCTTCCGATGGGGCTGGTGCAAACTGACCGCCGAGGGCCAGAAGCGCCAACATACCGCAGACAATGGTGATGGGTACGTAACGTTTTTTCAAGACAGTGTCCTTGTGCTCCGGTTTGACGCAACTAAAGACAGGATGCTTCACTCAAGCATCCATCCCCACAAAACAACAACGCAAGGCAGCTTTTTCCCGTCAAAAGCCTGCTTAAACGGAACGCCTATTCAATTATCGATTTTTTGTAAACAGAAATCTGAAATGGGTTTTAAACTCAACTGTTTTGCTCAGAATACTCCCGTAAAACCCCGGTCTTCGGAAAGCCATGGGCGCCGTCGAAAATGACGTCTGGACCTCGCCTTTTTTTCGCGACATGATATCAGGCTCATGCTTCAGGGTGACGTGGCCTGTCGCCCTGCCATCATCCGGGATCCAAGGCGTCCGGATCAATTTTTAGCGAATACGGTGTCACATGTTTATCGCTTTTCTCGCCCTTTGTGTCGGACTTGCCGTGCTTGTCTGGAGCGCGGACCATTTCATCGACGGCGCGGCCAGTGTCGCACGCCACTTCTCCATGCCACCGCTGCTCATCGGCATGATCATCGTCGGATTCGGGACTTCAGCCCCGGAGATGGTCGTCTCCGCGCTGGCCGCCGTGAACGGAACTCCCGGCATAGCCCTGGGCAACGCCTTTGGTTCGAACATTACAAATATTGCGCTCATCCTCGGTTTCACGGCCCTGCTCAAACCCATCGAGATCCACTCCCAGGTGCTGCGCAAGGAATTGCCCCTGCTCACGGCAATGACCGCCGTTACGGCATATCTCATTCACGAAGGCACCCTCTCCCGCTCCGACGCACTGATCATGCTGGCTTTTTTTGCCGGGGTCATGTTCTGGACCGTGCGTCAGGGCATGCAGACCCAGCCCGACGCCTTCGGGGACGAGATGGGAGAGGAACTGTGCGCAAAGTGCATGCCGCTGGGCCGCGCCTACTTCTGGCTGGCCACGGGCCTTGTGCTGCTCATCGCCAGCTCCCGCCTTCTGGTCTGGGGCGCGGTGGAGATCGCCCACGCCCTCGGCGTGAGCGATCTTGTCATAGGCCTGACCGTCGTGGCGCTCGGCACCTCGCTTCCGGAACTGGCGTCCTCGATAATCGCAAGCCGCAAGGGCGAACACGACATTGCCCTCGGTAATGTGCTTGGCTCCAACCTTTTCAACACCCTGGCCGTGGTGGGTATTGCCGGTGTCATCCATCCCATGGATGTCGAACCGGATGTCATCACGCGCGATCTGCCGGTCATGACCGCCCTGACCCTGTCCCTTTTCGTCATTGGTTTCAGATTCAAACGCCCCGGACGCATCAACCGCTATGCGGGCATGGCCCTGCTGGCCTGCTATGTCGGCTATACCGCCTTTCTGGTCAAAGCGACCCTGTTCCCTTGAAAATGAACGCAAAGAGGCCCGCAAACTTTCGCTTGCGGGCCTCTTTGCCAACTTTATTTCATTATTCACTTGGCCGAATGAAGATCCTCGCCAATCTCCTGCAACATCAGGCGGATGGCCGCGAGCTTGTCGCGATGTTTCCCATCCAGGCGCTGGTCCAGGTCCTCGGCGGCATGCGCCATGGCCTTGACTTGATTCTCCATGGTCATGAGCGATGTCCGTCTCGGGAGCGTACCAAGTTCAGTCACCTTGCCGTCCAGCGTGGCATGCCGGGCATCGAGGTCCAGCACGGCGCTGTTCAGCGATTTGAGCTCGTCGATCTCCCTGCCAAGCCCGGCCACATTCTGATGCAGGGCGTAAAAAAAGACAAAAAGAAGCAGGATGGTGCAGGCGGCAAGCCCCGCAGCCAAGCGATCCTTTCCGAATACGTCTTTTGATTCCATAGATGCCTCCCAAGCGGCACTCGCCGCAAAATGCCTTTTTCAGGCCACAAATCTCAGCCGGACAAGGCGTCAGACTCAAACTCAGTTGATAAGAGCCTGCAAGGGTGCCGGGATGCCTCCACCCCGATTGATGAATCCAGCCGAAACACCGTTGCTGCGCACGGACATGATTTCTGCCTCGCCCAGCAATCCCCCGAAGTGGACCCGGTCGCCGGCCTTCTTCCCGGGAACGGGAATGAGGCGACACGCCGTGGTCTTCTTGTTGATCATGCCGATGGCCATTTCGTCGGCGATGATCGCGGACAGGGTCTCGGCCGTGGTGTCGCCCGGCAAGGCCACCATGTCGAGGCCCACGGAACACACAGCGGTCATGGCTTCGAGCTTTTCAAGACAAAGATGTCCGGCCGAGGCGGCGGCCGCGATGTTCAGATCCTCGCTGACCGGAATGAAAGCGCCGCTCAGGCCGCCCACGCGGGAACTGGCGAAGGCGCCGCCTTTCTTGACTGCGTCGTTGAGCATGGCCAGCGCTGCCGTGGAACCGGGCACACCGATGGCGCCCAGGCCCAGGGACTGGAAGATCTCGCCCACGCTGTCGCCGACATTGGGGGTCGGAGCCAGGGACAGGTCCACGATGCCGAACTCCACGGCCAGGATGCGTGCCACTTCGCGGCCGATGATCTCGCCCACGCGGGTGACCTTGTAGGCGGTGCGCTTGATCACGTCCGCCAGCTCTCCCAGATGCGCCCCCGGATTGTCCTGCAAGGCGCGATCGATGGCCTTCTTGACCACGCCCGGTCCGCTGACCCCGACGTTGATGACGGAACTGGCCTCGCCAATGCCCAGATAGGCCCCGGCCATGAACGGCACGTCCTCGGGGATGTTGGCGAAGACGACGAGCTTGGCGCAGCCCAAGCCGTCGCGGTCGGCCGTGCGCGCGGCGGCAGCCTTGATGGTCCGCCCCATGAGCGCCACGGCGTCCATGTTGATGCCGGCCCGGGTGGTGGCTACGTTGATGGACGAGCACATGCGGTGGGTGACGTCCAGGGCTTCGGGAATGGCGTCGATGAGCGCCAGATCGCCCTTGGCCATCCCTTTTTCGACCAGTGCCCCGAATCCGCCGATGAAATCGACGTTCACGTCCTTGGCGGCCTGATCCAGGGTCTTGGCCACCTCGACCATGCCACGGCTGTCGAAGGGAGCGGCGGCCACGGCGATGGGGCTGACCGAAATGCGCTTGTTGACCACGGGAATGCCGTAACGGTCGCCAACTTCGTCGCACACCGTGACCAGATCCCTGGCCAGGGTCGTTATCCGTTTATATATGGTGTCGGTAAATCTGGACAGATCGTGGGAAGCGCAGTCGAGCAGGCTGATGCCAAGGGTCACTGTGCGTACGTCCAGATTCTCGTTCTTGATCATGGACAGGGTGGAAAGAACCTCGCGGTCGTTGAGCATGCCTGGTCTCCTAAACTCTATGAATCGTTTCAAAAATGTCGCGGTGCTGGACCGAGACGTCAAGGCCGAATTTGGAACAGGTCTCCTGCATGACCCGCCGCAGATGGCGATGCTCCACACCCGAGGGGACATCGACCTCGAAGATCATGATCATCTCGTCCACGCCGTCATCCTGGGTGATGATGGCCCGGAAGTGAACCACGTTGCAGGCAAGCGAGGCGATGGCCTCGGTCACGGCGGCGATGGTGCCGGGCTTGTCCACGCCCCTGGTGGTTATGACGAAGGGCTGCGCGGCGGAAACCGCAACCGGTGCCGAAGCCGCCATGGGGCGCAGATGGGCGCTGAGCTCCATGTCCTCAAGGGCGGCGTTCAGACTGCTCCCGATTTCATCCAGCGGATGGTCGTCCGGATTGAGAACGATGAAGATAGAAGCAAACTCGGTTTGCAGGATGGTCTGGCTGACATCTTCGATGTTGCAGCCATGGGTGAACAGGATGGTCGATATTTTTGCCAGGATGCCCGGCTTGTCTTTGCCGATGACCGACAGCACGAATTTATTCATTGATCCTCCAAATCGTGGGAAAGTCCTGGTCTATTGCTTGGGGCGCGGGCATGCGTCAAGCCTTATCCCCACCCGGCTCTGGTCAAACAAAACGAGATAGGCTACGTGGCGGGCACCCTGATACATCAACCCCACCGAGGAAAAAATGGCACAAATAGGCACCCCCCTCTCCCCATCATCCACCAAAGTTCTTCTGCTCGGTTCCGGCGAACTGGGCAAGGAAGTTGTCATAGAACTGCAGCGGCTTGGCGTTGAAGTCATAGCCGTGGATCGCTACGAAAACGCCCCGGCCATGCAGGTCGCGCATCGCAGCCACACCGTCTCGATGCTGGACGGGCCGGCTCTGCGCAGGATCATCGAGGATGAAAAACCGGACTACATCGTCCCTGAAATCGAAGCCATCGCCACCGACACCCTGGTGGAACTGGAAGCCGAAGGCCACACCGTCATCCCCACGGCCCGCGCGGCGAAACTGACCATGAACCGTGAAGGCATCCGGCGTCTGGCCGCCGAGGAACTGGGCCTTGCCACCTCGCCCTACCGCTTTGCCGAGACCTACGAAGAATACCTGGCCGCAGTGGAAGCCGTGGGCACCCCGTGCGTGGTCAAGCCCATCATGAGCTCCTCCGGCAAGGGGCAATCCGTGGTGAGGATCCCGGCCGACGCCGAGAAATCCTGGAAATACGCCCAGGAAGGCGGACGCACGGGCAAGGGCAAGGTCATCGTCGAAGGATTCGTCGATTTCGACTACGAAATCACGCTGCTCACCGTGCGCCACGCCGGAGGCACATCCTTTTGCGCCCCTATCGGCCATTTCCAGAAAGATGGAGACTACCAGCAATCCTGGCAGCCGCAGCCCATGAACGAGGCGGCCCTGACCGAGGCCAGGCGGATGGCCCAATCCGTGACCGAAGCCCTGGGCGGACGGGGAATCTTTGGCGTGGAACTCTTCATCAAGGGCGACACCGTCTACTTCAGCGAGGTCTCCCCCCGCCCCCACGATACGGGACTGGTCACGCTCATCTCCCAGGACCTTTCGGAGTTCGCGCTGCACGCCCGCGCCATCCTCGGCCTGCCCGTGCCAAACATCCGCCAGCATGGCCCCGCCGCCTCCAGTGTCATTCTGGTTGAAGGCGAATCGCGGCAGGTGCTGTTCGGAAATCTTGAGGCGGCCTTAAGCGAACCGGATACGGATTTGCGCCTTTTCGGCAAACCAGAGGTCAGCGGCAAGCGGCGCATGGGTGTGGCCCTTGCCCGAGACGAAAGCCTGGAAAAAGCGCTGGAAAAGGCCAAGAACGCCGCGTCGGCGGTCACGATCCAGCTTTAGAAAACAGCCCGTGATCAGAGCTGCGGATTTGTGTATCCACAGTCCTGATCATGACTCTTCGATGACGATGGCTTCGGGCTTGTTTACGAGCCCTGAGCCCTTGTAATCCGAGATGGCTTGCACTAGGAATTCACGGTCCTGGCGATGTCCGCCATAACATTCTTACGGCAAGATCCCGCCATGCTTCGGTTCAACCCGCGCAAACGGATCGCCCCCTTTGTCCGCCAAGGAGACAACATGTTGAAAAAAATGATTTTTATTGTTTGCTTCGTACTTGCTTGCAGCACCGCCTACAGCGGAGAAAAAGAACATCGGGCACTGGCCGAAGAGCTGATCAAGATCACCGACGGCGACACGGTCATGGAAAAGATGAAAGCCCAAGTGACCATGATCTTCCAGCAGATCGCGTCCCAGATGAACATCCAGGAAGCCGACAAACCCAAGCTGGAAAAATACTCAGCCCGCTTCGACGCCATCCTGAAGGAAGACATGTCCTGGGAAAAGGTTAAGACGCAGTATCTGGATCTCTACACCTCCGTTTTCACCGAGGAAGAAACCAAGGGTCTGGTCGACTTCTACAAATCCGATCTGGGCAAGAAGGTCACCGCCAAGATGCCCGAACTCATGCAGCAGAGCATGACCGTGGCCCGCACCTACATGCAGGGTGTCGTGCCCAAGCTCGAAGAATTGACCGAGGAAATGCGTGTGGATTTCGAAGGCGCAGCAGCCCCAGAGGCTCCTGCCCAGACGGCTCCGGCTCCGAAGCAGTAGACCATTCCGTCCGACCAAGAAAAAGAAGGCTCCCCCGCATAACGGTGGAGCCTTTTTTCATGCCGTCAGGACAGCAGAGTGCGGATCTCTCGCCGAGCGGCTTCAAGAAACCGCGGATACTTCTCCTTGACCGGCTCGGAAAGCTCCATGGACCATTCGCTGATTGTCAGCGGTTCGATACCGATGACCATGAGTTCCGGCTTGTTGCCCAGCAACTCGGCCATTTTCAGGGAATCGAGAAGATCGATGTCGTGAAGGGACAGGCGCTGCTGATAATTGTCCCGCAAATTGTCTTCCGTGAAACGATAGACCGTCCCCGGTTCCCGCCCGCCCTTGACGGTATCAAGGACAAGCACACGCTCATATTCCTGAAAAATATAAAAAATATCCTGCGTGAAGGTGGCCCCATCCAGGAAATCGACCTTTTCCGGATCCCATTCCTCCTCCAGAGCAAGATCCTTGACCGCGTGCACACCAGCGCCGTCGTCAGTCAGAAGCAGATTGCCCACTCCAAGAACCAAAAGTCGTTTCATGCCATGTTCTCCAGATCCAACGTTCTCCCGGCGTCAGTCGCATTCATGACTTCCATGCCGGGCGCACTAAAAAAAAGGGCCGGTTTCCCGGCCCTTCATGGTTCAGTCAATCCGCGTTAGTCAATGTTGACAACGTGTTCTTCACCGGTCTCAGCGTGCAGCACGTGCACGGCACAGCCCAGTCACGGGTCGTAGGAGCGCACCAGGCGCCCCACATTAACGGGATTCTTGATGTCGGGAACCGGCACACCGATGAGGGCTTCCTCGATCGGGCCGCGCTGTCCCATGTCATCCCTGGGGTTGGCGTTCCAGAGAGTCGCGGACACGATCTGATAGTTCTCGATCTTCTTGTCCTTGATCTTCAGGAAGTGCAGCAGTGAGCCGCGGGGAGCTTCCGTGAATCCGGTGCCTTCTGCGGCGTCCGGAATCTCGGACTTGACGTAGGTCTCGGCTCCGGGCTGAACCTGCTTGAGCCATTTTTCAACGGCCACTGCGGTAAGCCAGGTTTCTTCAGCACGAGCCACGTGGCGGCCCATGATGGAGAAAGCCTTGTCGCCCAGATCGCGGAAGTTCTTGGCTTCGATGCCGTAAAGTTCCTTGAGCAGTTTCTGGCCAACGGGGCTGAGCTCGGGGTTCTGGACCCACATGCGGGCCAGCGGACCGACTTCGCAGGGCTTGTCCTTGTAACGGGGAGCCTTGACGAAGCTGTACGCACCGGGTTTGTCCGGGTTGGGATTCGTTTCACCGACGCTGTAGTGCAGGCCGCCGGGAGCGGAATGGTCAAAGAAGGAATGTCCGACATATTCCTTGACCAGCTTGGAATCGAATTCCTCGTCCTTGCCGTCGATATATACGCCAGGCTTGAGCAGGAAGGTCTTGTAATCATCGTCTTCGGGGAAAACGCCGAAGGCGATGACGTTCTTCCAGCCGATGCCGGTCTCGAACAGATCCGTGTAAACGGAACCCAGGGTGTAGATCAGAGGCAGATATTCCTCGATCACGAACTTCTGGACTTCCTTGAAGCGGGCCGCGTATTCCGCGACTTTGTCCGCCGTGGGAATCTCGGTTGCACCGCCCACGACCATGCCCTGAACATGAGGCATGCGACCGCCGAACATGGCGACCATCTCATGACAGATGCGGCGGATTTCAAGCGCCTTCAGGTACTGGTTCAAGCCGTAGGTGTTGGTTGCATCGGCCTTGGCCCCGTCCTTGATGCGATCCGTCAAAAGATCCGCATTGGCGTAACGGGGAACAAAGGGAGAGACATCAGGACCCTTGACGTAATCCAGGGCGGCCAGGTGATAGAAATGCAGAATATGAGACTGCAGATAGTTGGCGCCGAAGATCAGGTTACGGGTGATGCGGCCGTTGGTGGTTACTTTGACGCCGAAGGCGTCGTCCTGGGCCATGACGGAAGCCGTACAGTGCGCCGTGGGGCACACGCCGCAGATACGCTGTACGATCTGGGAAGAATCCCTGGGATCGCGGCCGCGCAGAATCTGCTCGAACCCGCGGAACATTCCGCCGGAACACTTGGCATCGACGACCTTGCCGTCCTTGACTTCAACCTCAATCTTGAGATGACCTTCAACCCGGGTCAACGGATCGATGGAAATCTTAACTTTCCCGTC
Organism: Desulfomicrobium macestii; assembly: GCF_014873765.1. Lineage (NCBI taxonomy): Bacteria > Pseudomonadati > Thermodesulfobacteriota > Desulfovibrionia > Desulfovibrionales > Desulfomicrobiaceae > Desulfomicrobium > Desulfomicrobium macestii. Next base: position 123,827 of record NZ_JADBGG010000006.1, read on the forward strand.
AGCTGCGGGAGTAGCTGCTTGTGACACGTGCGTCCTCCTTGATTATTCCGCTACATAGAAAGGAGACTTTCCGTCCGGAAAGTCCGGTTCCACACAGCCGATACACACGGCGTTCTCGACACACCAGTTGATGCCGTTGTTCCAGCGACGCTTGGCGCAATCGGCATAGGTGGACGGACCCTTGCAGCCAAGTTCGGCCTTGCAACCGGGCTTGGTGAAGGTTTCCGCGAATTCGGAGTTGTCGTATTTATCAAGATACGGACAGTTCTCGTGGATGTTGTCGCCGAAGAACAGCATAGGACGTCCGTCATCATCCAGTTCGGGCAGGGGATGCTCGGTGGGATTCAGGACGTGGCTCCATGCGGCAACCAGCGTGCCGACCATCCAGTCCGGATGGGGCGGACATCCGGGCACGTTGACCAGCAGTTTTTCGATCTTCTCATCGGCAAAGAAGTCACGCACACTCTTGGAGCCGGTGACGTTGCCTTCGGCGGCGGGAATGCCTCCGTAAGCGGAACAAGTGCCCACGGCCACGGTGGCCAGGGACTTGGGTGCCAGATCCCGGATCAGTTCCATCATGGTGACTTCATGATGATGCCCCTTGGCATCCAGAGTTTCACCGACAATGCAGTAGCGACCTTCCTTGGCGGTGGGGATGGCACCTTCCACCAGCAAGAAAAAGTTGCCGTTAAACTTTTCAGCAATTTCGTACATGTGCGCCAATGCCATCTCACCTTCACTTGCCATGACGGTGGGATGGAACTCAAGGCTGATCACATCCAGCAGAATCTCCTTGATTCTGGGATGGACTGCATTGAGAAGAGAAACGGAGCAACCAGTACAACCCTGTCCCTGTACCCAGATGACCGGAGCTTTTTTGGCCCCTTCGGTCATGGCGTGCACGATGCCCGGATGATAAATCTGGGAAATTCCCAATCCGGCGACACCTGCGGAGCACAGTTTTACGAACTCACGTCTGCTAAGACTCATACCCTCCTCCTTCAAAAAGGTAATAGCGTGCAGAGACTTCGGCCTTTTTTTCACGAGCGATCAGATATCCTTAAATTTCTTGATATGTCAACGGACTTTGGATCGAAAATCATGATCGCGATAATCTGTTCGCCACAACATGGACAGCGTGCGACTTGTTAACTTTTTCACATGCGTCGTACCTGAAAAATATTACACATCTTAAAATCGTAACACTAGCGCTTCTTCGTTTCAAATGACTGAAGCGCAAGACGCTACACTCAGAAGTGCAAGCTTCCTAAAAAATGACTTCGATTAATTTTCTGTTCAGGCGACGTTTCGATACATGCAAGCTGCGAGGCAATGTTTTCAGTCACGGCGTGGAAAATAGGCGTGTGTCGAGTTGTGCTGCCATAAAAACTGGTGGATGTGATAGCCGTCGGAAAAGAAAGTCACCGACCCTAGAATGGGTTCCGGAGAACCAGGATTTTTTCCGTAGACATAGATGAAGCGGTTGAACCGAAAAAGCGGACGTCTTAGCCCCATGGACTCGGCATGCAGGATGAGATGTCCGCTTCCCGCACGATCATCCTCGATCCAAACCTTCCCGGCCTTGCCCATGGAATATTCGCCGATGTAATTCTCCTCCACGAATTCCTCCGTGGCCACGCCATGCATGAAGCGTGATTCCGCGCCATGTTTGAGGGCGTCTTGTCCCGATTCATTGGCCAGCACGGTCACTCCGGCGCGAGGAACGACTTGCCCTATCGGCACGGCACTCTTGGCGACCGTCCGAGACACAGGAACGGGATCATGCACGACTTCCGGCGCTGACACGTTCTGGACGCGAGATTTCGGGTTTGCGCGGGGCACGGTTTCTTCCGGCATGGTTTTCTCCGAAACATTGCTATGAACCGGGCGTTCGTGGGTTACAGGCGCGGACATTTTTACATCCGGGGAAGGAACTGGAACCGACCGTTCCGTCTCGGCCACAGGGACCTCGACAGGAGCAGGCGCGACTAGCGGCTCGGCAGGAGGGGTTGGGGCGGGCGTGACAATGTCCAAAAGAATGAGCCTGTCCTGAATCAACTCCTGCACAGGCCGAAAATCAGCAATCCAGCCACCGAAAACATGCAGAAGCAGCGACAAAATAACACAGCCTGATAATTCAAATTTTGTGATGCCGAAAATATGACCAGCCTGTGCAGGTCCATGTGATTTGCTTTCCGAAACATCCTGATCGGAACCAAAAAAAGCCTGAAAACTCGTCACGGAAGGAATCATGTTGTTCTTTCCTCCGACCCGTGATAATTTTAAAAGAATATCAAAGCGTTCCACGGGAGGCGGATATGCTGAAGCTGTTCTTGACAATGCTCATAATGTGCAATGCAACATCCGACGCTGCTGCAACTCTAACAATAAGCATCGTTCACAGCTATCACAAGGAGTACGCCTGGGAGCAAAGTTTGACCAGCGGCCTTTTGGACACCTTGCCCCAAAACGCGACTCTCGATCATTTCTATCTGAATACCAAGCGCCTGCCCAAAACCCAGCACGAGGAGCGAGCAAAAGAAGCCTTGCGTCACCTGACGTCAAGCCGGCCTGACCTGATCATCCTCTGCGACGACAATGCGGCCAAGTATCTGGGTCCGCACCTCAAAAACAAATCGATTCCGGTTGTTTACGTGGGGCTCAACCGCAATCCCAGAGATTACGGCCTCTTTCCGGCCAACAACATGACCGGGATTCTTGAACGCCCCCTGCTCAAGCGTTCGCTGCACTCCATGTGCCGCCTGGTCAATACGGAAGACACCAAGGTGCTCATTCTCTTTGACTCGGACTCCACTTCCGATGCCGTCCTGCACGAGGCTTTCAAGGGTGAAAAGTCTTTTAATCTTGGCAAGGTACGCGTGGAACTCAAACAGTTCGAATTGCTGGAAGACTGGCAAAATGCGCTGCTGAATGCCAAATCCGAGGGCTTTGACACCGTTTACATCGGCCTCTACCATACATTGCGCAACGGCATGGGCGAGCACGTACCGGATGAAAAGGTGATCGCCTGGGCCAGCGCCAACGCCCCCGTGCCCATTTTCGCTTTTTGGGATTTCGCGGTCGGCGAGGGAAAGACTATTGGCGGGTATGTACTGAACGGTCGCGACCAAGGTCTGGCAGGCGGCCAGATAGTGTCGGAAATTCTCAGCGGCGTCGCGCCTGCGGAAATTCCACCACGCTCCGCAAAAGAAGGCTCCTACAAGTTCAGCATCCATGAGATGACGCGATTCGGCATCGTGCTGCCGCAAAAAATCAGGGAGCAGGCAGTTCTGGTGCCTTGAAGCATGATGAAACCACGCGCCCGAAAGAACCACCAGGAACCACTCCTTGACCCGAAGCAGGTCACTCATTACCAGCCTTGTCCATGAGCATAAAAAACGCCGACCAAAAAAAGCAGCATATTCTGGAACATGAATCGCAGTTGGCCAACCAGTTGGCCTTGCAGGTTCTTGAAAAGCCCAAACCTCCCATCTGGATGATCTTTGTCCCGATCTTCTTTGTTTTCTTCGTGCAGAAGATGAACCAGTACAAAAGCGGCCTGACGGAATTCGTGGACAACTACCTCAAATCACGACGTTACGCCCTGGAAGCGGCCCTGGAAGCCGAAGAAACCGGAAGGCCGGCCAACGTGGCCGGACTTTTGGAAAAAGTGGGCAACATTCCGGAACAGGCAAAGCCTCTTTTCGCGGAATGGATGAACGTCCTGGTGGACCACTACCGCTTGCTGCTGACCTCGCAAGGCAACAGCCATTCCAAGTTGGTCCGCGCCGGCTACCAAAGCAAGACGAATTATCTTCTGTTCTGCAATTGCCTGAACAAAGCCGAAAATGCATACAGCATGGCCCTTCTTCCTGAAATGGACGGAGACAACCAGGACCTGCATCACGTCATCCAAAAAATAAACGTCTGTGTCACGAATCTTCGCCGCCAGGATGCCGACACAATTTTCTCCTAAACACAAAAGCGCAAAAGACACCTTAAAAAAAGACCGCAATCCGGTCTCGCTTAAACAATCACCAATCTAAAGGGGCAATACCGTATTGCAATACGGCGTTGCCCCTTTCATTTAAGAATAATTATTCTTCATGTATCTGCATAAGCGAACAAAACAATTCATGCTGCACGCACGCACTTTGCGAATGGCCACAAATCAAAGCCTTGGCTATCTTTGACATCACACACGCACGCGTCAATACAACATGAAATTCATTTTCTTAGGGCAATATATCCGAATTTTTTGCGAAGCCTGCGCATCCTCAGGAGATAAATCCGATTTGAGTTGATTCAAGTCGAAAAAAAATCTACCGTCAGTTATCCACATCAACCTCTTTGCGACTGATCCACCAATCAGCACATACACGCACTGGAGTTGACAACACTGATGAACACACCGTGCACGGAAGAAAAAAAGCGAATTATTCTAGATCAAGAAACCAAAATGGCGAACCGGCTTGCGTTGATGGTCCTGGAAAAACCCGAACCACCCTTTTGGGCCAGTTTCATCCCCATGGTCTTCGTTTTCTATGCTCATAAATTGAAGCAGTATTCATCTGGGCTAGACGAATTCGCCCACAACTATCTGACTCTTCGGAGGAATGCCCTGGAAAGCGCCATGGCGGCCAAAATGGCGGATTCAGTAGTGAACGTCGACAAGCTATTGGAAAACGCAGGAGACATGCCCCCACCCGCCAAACCCCATTACCTCAGATGGATTACCCTGCTCACGGCCCACTACCTGTTGCTGCTGAATTCTCAAGGGAACTGCCATGCGGCACTGGTTCGCAGCGGATACGAAAACAAAGCCGCCTACCTGTCTTTTTGCGCCTGCTTCATCGAGGCGGAACAGGATTTCAACCTTGCACTGCTGCCGGGAATCGAGGGAGAGGCTCAAGATCTCTTCGAAGTCGTGCAAAAGATGAACATGGGCATAGCCAGCCTGACCCTTCATGAAGCCGAAATGATTTTCCCCCCGGACACGCAGGCCTTGAAGTCGGCCTCCTGACAAATCACAGCATCTCTTGCATCTGAGTAAAAAAATCCCCACGCTCAAAAGCCGGAGCATGTGCTTTTTCCAGTCGGTCCAGGCTCGCAAGAAACCCTTCCCACCCCTCGATTTCCTCGATTTTGCTCCTGTCGCAAAAGATCTTGAATCGCGTTCCCTTGGGACATTTTGTCAGATTTATCTCGAAGCTGTGGCCCTGGTTGTACACTGTCCAATGTGCCGACCAACTGCTCCGGTCGCCCTCGGTCTTCTTGTATTTTTCAAAAAAAGCCTCGAATATTTCGACAATTTGTTTTCCATCCATCTTTTACTCCTTTCGATCCTGCATGTTTTTCGGCCAGTTGCATTCCCACGGAAGAAAAAAGCATTTTCCCCGCTCTTCGGCAACCCCCAAGCGGAGACTTGCCCTTTGACCAGCTTCGGGCGTATTGGTAGGACCAATTTCACGGGAGAAAAACTGTGACAATATCCATCAGACAAAAAAGAATCTACGAAGAAATCACATCACGTCTGCAAACAATGGAGCAAAACGACGATCTCAAACCTGGGGACCGCCTGCCACCGGAGCGTCAACTTGCCATAATGTTTGGAGTTTCTCGAAATTCTGTGCGGGAGGCAATCAAAAGCCTGGAGCAGCACGGTGTTTTGATCAGCAAGCCAGGGGCAGGCACCTACATTGCCGAAAACAGCCAGGCAAACCTGGCCATGGCCATGGGAGACGCCTTTGCACGAGAGAGGCACCGTCTGGACGATATCTTTGAACTGCGCCTCCTGCTTGAACCTCAAATCGCCCATCTGGCCGCCCAGCGCATCACGAAAAAGGAGCTCCAAAAAATGCAGTCGCTTATCAGCGCCTACACAAAAAACATGCGGGATGGTCTCCCCGTCTATTTCTACGATCAGGCGTTTCATGACGCCATTGCTGCCGCAACGGGCAACCAGTCCATCACGCTGCTCATGGACCAGATGCACGAACTGCTGCGCGAAAGCCGGGACGAAGCGCTGCAATCATCCGTTCGCAGCGCCAAATCGCTGGAGGATCATCAAAAAATCCTGGAGGCCTTGAGCATGCGCGATCCGGAGCGTGCCCGGGAAGCCATGACGGACCACCTCAAGCATACCAGGGAAATTGTTTTCACTTCAACCACGGGAGAATGAAAAATGAAGGAAGTACGTAAAACAGCCCGCGACCTGATGACCGGCTACTGTCGTGTCTGCCCCGTCTGCAACGGCAAGGCTTGTGCCGGAGAAGTCCCGGGCATGGGCGGACTCGGCACCGGATCGGCCTTCATGGCCAACGTGCAGGCCCTGGCCAAAATCACCTTCAACATGCGTCTGGTGCATGAAATCACCGAACCCGACACCAGCACCAGCATCCTTGGAATGAACCTGTCCATGCCCGTCATGGCGGCCCCCATCGGAGGCATATCATTCAACATGGGAGGCAAACGCACTGAAGAGGAATACATCAAGGCCATCATTGACGGGAGCAGGCAGGCAGGAATCATCGGTTGCACAGGAGACGGAGTGCCGCCCGTCATCCACGAATCGGGCCTGGCTGCCATCGCGGCCGCCGGAGGACACGGCATTCCCTTCATCAAGCCGTGGGAAGACGCCGAACTCTACGAAAAACTGGCCAAGGCCAAGGACAGTGGAGCCACGATCGTAGGAATGGACATCGACGCGGCCGGCCTCATCACCTTGCGCAAAATGGGCCGTCCTGTTTCACCAAAATCGGTGGACACGTTGCGGGAAATAATTGCCAGGACCGGAGTGAAGTTCATCATCAAGGGCATCATGACACCGGAAGACGCCGCGTTGGCCCTGCAGGCCGGCGCAGATGCCATTGTGGTTTCTAACCATGGCGGACGAGTGCTTGATCACACGCCGGGAACAGCCGAAGTATTGCCGGCCATAGCCGAGCAAATGAAAGGAAAGCTGGGAATAATCGTGGACGGCGGGATACGGGCCGGAGCTGACGTGCTCAAGATGCTCGCGCTGGGAGCGGACGCGGTCATGGTCGGCAGGCCGTTCAGCATCGCGGCCATGGGCGGTCTGACCGAAGGCGTTGTCGCCTACAGCGAAACGCTTCGCACCGAACTGATGCAGGCCATGGTCATGACCGGCACGGAATCAGTGGCGAAGATTTCCCCTGCGCTGCTCTACGGCAAGGCTTAAAAAAAGGGCCGGAAAACCGGCCCTATCCTCTATATTTCAACCCGGTCTCGTAAACCGGCAACCCGCGCTCCGGAATTTCCTTGCTCCAGCATACAGCCACTGGGTAGCGGTCGAATTCACCCATGGATGTCTCTGGGGAGTAACCTTCCAGGGAGAGCTCAAGCTTGGCGTCCTTCTGGATGGGCGTACGGGTTTTAAGGCACAGGCCACCGTCGCTGTAGTTGATCAAACGGGCATACTGAGTCTTGTTCTGCCCTTCGTAGACATAACGGACAGGCACCAGGCAATCTTTTCGAATATGCATGCGCTTGTTTTCAGACATTGGATCCCTCCTCGCGTTTTGCCCTGATCCTCATGGATCAGGAGTGAAACTCTCACAATTTGGACAGGTAATTTCATAGCCGATTCAAGCAGAAGAGGCAAATATTCTATTCCTGAAAATATCTTCAAAAAAAACTTGCCATTTGCAAACCTGCTCTATATTAACCGACTTCGCTTTCGGGGCAACTCAAAGCGAATACGGCGAGGTAGCTCAGACGGTTAGAGCATGCGGCTCATATCCGCAGTGTCGGGGGTTCAATTCCCTCCCTCGCTACCAATACACAAAAAACAGCCCGCTTTTGCGGGCTTTTTTTTGTTTTCACCCCACCCACACTCCATTATTTCAAGCAGTTATACATCCGTCTCTTCAGCTGCTTTCATTTCCCTTCAATCTGTGTAAACTTCCGTCCGGGGGCCAAATTCGGGCCAAGCCCCCAAAAAGCCCCCGTCGATACAAATTCGGCCCCCACCATATACAGGAACCGAACCCAGAACCCATTGAACACGGGAACCATATGGCTCTAAATATCAAACAAATTGAGGCACTAAAGCCGTCAGAAAGGCCCTACAAAGTTGCTGATTCAGGCGGCCTGTATCTTGAAGTCTCACCTGCCGGTGGAAAGGCCTGGAAATTGAAATACCGCTATCTCGGAAAGGAGAAAAAGCTATCCTTGGGGCGCTATCCGGTCGTGTCACTGAAAGACGCCCGCGACAAGCGCGACGAAGCCAAGCGTGCCATCAATTCCGGCAAGGATCCGGCGGCTGAGAAAAAAAGGGCCAAAGTCGAGGCCAAGACGGCCATGGAGAACACTTTCCAGGCCATCGCGGAAGAATGGACGAGCCGTCACTTCGTAAACAAGGCCCCTGCGCATAAAGCCCGAGTCGTCTCCCGACTTGAAAAAAACATCTATCCTTATATAGGGAGGAACCCTGTCACTGAAATCACGCCTGCGGACATCCTCCGGGTCATTCAGCTTATAGAGAAGCGCGGCGCCATCGAAACCGCTCACCGGGCATTGCAAAACATCAGCCAGGTCATGCGCTACGCGGTGGCGACCTGCCGCCTCACCATCGACCCCACCCCTTCGCTGCGGGGCGCGCTGCTGCCCGTGACACCCTCACATATGGCGGCCCCGACCACTCCTGGTGAGGTTGCCGGATTTCTCCGCATCATAGACGCCTTCACGGGCGGACAAATTGTGTCCGCCGCCCTACGCCTGCTTCCCCTGGTTTTCGTCAGACCAGGGACCTTCCGAAAAATGGAATGGTCGGAAGTAGACCTCGAAAAGGCCGAGTGGAATATCCCTGGGGAAAAAATGAAAATGCGGGAAGCTCATCACGTTCCGTTGTCCCGCCAGTCGCTGGAGATATTGAGGGATGAGCTCAGGCCGATCACAGGCCAAGGAAAATACGTATTCCCCGGAGGACGCACGGCGGACCGGCCAATGTCCGAGTCCGCCATCAACGCAGCGTACAAGCGTCTCGGCATCGACACCAGGACCGAACTGACCGGCCACGGCTGGCGAGCAACCGCACGGACCCTGCTGCATGAGGAACTGGGCTTTGATCCGGTGGTCATTGAACACCAGCTTGCGCACCGCGTTGCCGATGCCTTGGGGACTGCGTATAACCGGACTCGCTTTCTGGCCAAAAGAAAGGAAATGATGCAGGCTTGGGCCGACTATCTGGATAACTTACGATCCCCGGATGCGCCAGCCAAAGATATCTGAGCTGGAAGTTTCACTTGAGGGGAACTTCAACGGGATCGGGGGGGCTCAGGAACGTCTGAAGCAGACCGTTCCCTCCTCGGGCCCTGCGTCACGGCAGGTCAGAATCCCAACTTGGGACCAGATTTTTTTGATTGCAGTTGCTCCGAATCATGACTCAGCCTTTCCTCAACTCGTCTGCAGGCTTCGCCAATCTGATTCTCAACCATCGTCCCTACTACGGCATCATTAATCTCTTCGTAGTTGAAACCTTGCTTTATTCGCCGCTCCACATATGAATCCAAATGCTCCTTGGCCAGATCAGGGTCCGCCTGCACAGCATAGAATATCAATTCATCAAGAGCTCCCGTACACAATTCAGCTTTCCGTTTAACTTCAGCCAATTCTAACCGGACCGGCTCAATTTCCCGTTCGAGATTCGATTCTCGGGCTGCCACTGCTTCTTCCCAGGCCCTTAGCTCTCCCTCGATATTATGATATCGCTCCACCTCGGCGACTATCTCCTGCAATAACGATTGAGCATTCTCGTATTCCTTCATCAGGACCGCGAGCTTGGCTTGTTTCTTTTGGTACATCTCCTGAATCATAGCCAACTCTTGCTCTTTCTGGGCAATTTCTCGGGGAAGGTCCTCATGCAATCGCTTCACTGTTCTATGATTAATTTTATTCCATTCATCACCATTGGATTGGCGTTCCACTTTTTGAATTCCACGTTTGATACCCAGATGCGCGAATGGCCTAGCACCAATGTCTTGAAGTCGTGCGCAGTCGCTCGGTTGCATCCTGACTTTGGAACCTTTGAACGTCACTGCTGTCGTTTGAGCCTGACAGTGCGTGGCAGTTTCATCCCGATGCACCACCAATGAAACGACCTCGACATCCATGGCATGGGCAACGTCCATTACAGCCTGCACAAATAGACGATCTTGCTCGGTGTATTCCAGTTGATCGATAATTTTTTGCGCTTCGTATCCGAATCCGATCAGGAGTGAGTACGCCACGACGTCACCTCGCGAATACTTTTGCCTGCACGCTTGTTTCGCGCTCCAAGCCAGTTTGATGGACTGAGGATCCTTGGACTTCAGGGCCTTGGCGTAGTTAAGCGCTGCGCGTTCCCGTGCCTTGTGCTTGAGGGCTTCATTTTTAAGGTGCATTCCAGAACATTCAGGAGCAACCAAAATCGTGCTGTTAAGGTGCGTCCTGCTTTGATCCACATAACCGGGAATCGGGTGCTCCTTAGTCCCAATTCGGTGATCATGAGAGCGCTGCCCAGAGTATTCCCCAGCGTCTCGGCGGTCGATTCGGGTGACAACGGTCAGGCTCATTCGAGGATGAACTCCCTTGTTATGGCTGGTCCCAAAAATTGAGTAGGTTTTACTTGTATAACCTACTATACAAGTAAAATTATTCAATCAATTTTTTTAAAATGTACAAAAATATCTAATGATAGTCAATTTTTAAAACTTCGGATTAAATTGCGTATTTAATTGAAATAAAAGCCAAAAAGACTCACCGCCAAGATTCCCTCCCAGGTCGTTAACAAAATATAAATGGTTTGAAATTATCGGGAGATTGGGTTCTTAGAGCGCCTATAAATAATCCACCCGAGCGGAAGATCTTAGAAATTTGCAATATTTGTCCTTCCGCGATAACTTGCAAAGCCTTCATCGAAAAGACAGGCTCTGGACTTCAGTTGCGAATTTACCCCCTTAGAGCGAGGTAACAATGAACGTATTCTCCGGATTTCGAACTCTCATCCTGTACGCGCTTATTTTTCTGGTCGCCGGTTGCGTCACCACGACTCCCTTCACAAAAACCGAGACGGTGCAAGGCAAGTCCCTTCTTTACATTTTCAGGCCCGACAGTCTTCTGAGCCGTGGAAGCCAGGTCCGGGTAGATATAAACGACCAGACCAAGGGCGTTTTGATCAACAAGAGCTACATCGCCGTGCAGGCAGACCCCGGAAAAAATACCATTACACTGCGGGTCAACGACTTCATCGGCAACACTTTAGACTCCATGGTCCTGGAGACAAAGGCCGCAAAAGCGTACTTCATTAAAGCCGAACCCGGAGTGTTTGGCGCCTTTACTCTCGTGGAGCTGGACGAAGAGACCGGCATGCGGGAAGTTTCCTTGACCGAGTCCTATCAAACCAACTGACCCGCACAGTCCGACAATACAGTAAGCGGCCCGGTTTCCACCGAAACCGGGCCGTCCCATTTTGCGCCTCCGCGTCAGCAGGGTGCGTTGGAAAAATCATTTTTGATGCCGCGAGTATTCGGGGCAGGTCACCCTCCCCTGGCCAGAAGTCAACATCAGCCTGCAAACCACCTACCGGATATAGCCCTGCTCCTCCAGAAAGAGCAGGATGACCTGCGCCGCTTCGACGGGCGTCATTTCGGTGGTGTCGATGGTCACCTCCGGGTTCGCCGGGGGAATGTAGGGGTCGTCGATGCCCGTGACGCCCTTGACGAGCCCGGCCCTGGCCTTGGCGTACAGCCCTTTCCTGTCGCGCTGCTCGCAGACCTCCAACGGCGTGTTCATGAAGACTTCGACGAATCCCCCTGACTGACTGATGAGATTGCGGTTATGCTCCCGCGCCTCGGGATAGGGTGCGATGGGGGCGCAGATGGCGATGCCGCCGTTCTTGGTGATCTCGCTGGCCACGAATCCGATGCGGCGGACATTGAGTTCGCGATGCTCCTTGGAAAAGGTCAGCTCGGACGAAAGATTGCGACGCACGATGTCGCCGTCGAGCAGGGTCACAGGCCGGTCGCGCATTTCCAGGAAGCGCGCCAGCAGGACCTTGGCCACCGTGGACTTGCCCGCCCCCGACAGCCCGGTCAGAAAGATGGTGAAGCCCTGCTTGCTGCGCGGAGGGTGCGCCCGCCGCAACTCCTCCACCACGTCGGGAAAGGAGAACCAGTCGGGGATTTCGATGCCGTGCTCCAGCCGGTGACGCAGCTCCTGCGAGGTGATGGCGCGCACGTTCATGCCCTCCTCCACCTCGTCTTCCGGCAGATATTGGGCCTTCTCCTCGACATAGACCATCTCCCGCATGGGAATCATGGCGATGCCCGTCTCGCCCTCGTGAGCGCGGACCAGTTCCTGGGCCGCGCCTTTGGGATAGAAGGTGTCACCGGTTTCGGCAAAGGGATCCGCCTGATCCCCTGCCACCACGAAATGGGTGCAGCCGTAATTGCGACGGACCATGGCCTGCAGCAGGGCCTCGCGCGGTCCGGCCTTGCGCTGGTACAGAGGCACGAGCCCGAGACTGATCATGGTGCGGGGGAACTGGCGGACAAAGGCCTGGTAGGACCGGATCAACGTGTACTGGTCCAGATCGCCGTGGTACTGCACGCCCACGGCAGGGTGCAGCAGGATAGACGCACCGGCCTCGCGCGCGGCCCGGGAAATCATCTCCTTGTGCGCGCAGTGCAGATGCTGCTCGCTCTGAAAGCCGATAACCTTGCGCCAGCCATTCTGCGAAAACCGGCGGTGCATTTCCGACGGGGACAACCGGAGATCCTGGAAATCAAAGTGCAGGGGCAGTGAAAGCCCTTCCAGGCTTCCGCCGACATAATACCGGCCGGTGTTGGACAGGAGAAAGCGCACGGAAGGGTGCGCCGCCGGGTCGGCAGTCCCGAAGACTGCCGCCGCCTCCCGTTCAAGGTCCGGGATCCATACGTCGGACACCTGAAGGATTGCCAGCAGAAAACCTTCCTGATCCCTGAGCGCCAGCTTGCTCCCTGCCTCAAGCATCTGCCCAGTCTCAGAGGAAACATCCAGGCAGACCGGCAAGGGCCAAAGCTCTCCCGAGGCAAGGCGCATGTCCGACAGGACGCTCTCGTAGTCAGCCCGGTCCATGAAACCCTTCAGGGGAAAGAACGCGCGGTTCAAGAGCAGTTCGAGGTCGCAGAGCTGGCGGGTCTTCAGGTTGACCGAAGGAAGGGCCACCGCCTCGGAGCGCAGGGCCTCGGCACGCTGGAAATGGACGAGAAGCGATTCACTGTACATTGTCTGCCCCATAACAGTTCGTGTTGTTTGAGTCCGGTTAGAGCGCTTGCTACTTTTTGAATAATCAGACTGCTTACAAAATTTCAGGCATTCCCGAGGCCGTTCAAAAACCGTTCTGGCAAGGCGTGAAGTGATTTTGGAGGGTGAAGTGTAGCCGTCTACATGAAGCCTTCAAAATTGCTGAACAACGCAGTCCAGAACGGATTTTTCAACGGCCGATTAGCGTCGTTCGACAATAAAGAACGGGTTGAGCAACTCCGGCTTGTTGTAGGCCAGCGGTTCCCCAGTGTCGACCCGGACCACGGCGCACCCCGCGCAGGCCGCCACGGCATGCCCCGCTGCCGTGTCCCATTCCATGGTCGGACCGAGGCGGGGGTACACGTCCGCCGAACCTTCGGCCACGAGGCAGATCTTCAGGGAGCTGCCGATGGAGCGGACACTCACACCTTCATGCTCCTTTTCTCTCTCAGACACGAAAGCGGCGAACTCCGGTGTCTGGTGGGAGCGGGAACCGACGATGGTGTAGACTCCGCCTTCCGGCTGCGCACAGGGCAGGGAGCACGAGGCGGCAACCATTTCACCCAGAGGTCGCCCGGCATACGTCGAGGCCATGCCCAGCTTGTAGGCCCCCGCTCCCTTTGCAGCGAAATAGAGCGTATCGAGAACCGGTGCGTAGACCACGCCGAGCACTGGGCACCCGTTTTCGATCAACGCGATGTTGACGGTGAATTCCCCGTTGCGCTTGATGAACTCCTTGGTGCCGTCCAGCGGGTCGACGAGCCAGAAGGTCGTCCAGTGCCGGCGCTCATCGTGCGGGATCCCCCTCCCCTCCTCGCTCAGGATAGGGTGCTCGGTGTCCTGGAGACGCTCCTGGATGCAGGCGTGCGCGGCCCTGTCGGCCAGGGTGAGGGGGGAGTTGTCGGCCTTGGTTTCGATGCCGAAATCCGCGGAGCCGTAGATGTCGAGGATGGCTTTTCCTCCGGCCATTGCGGCATGGATGGCGGTCAGCAGGTCGTTGTGGCGCATGATGTGTTCCAAGTTGCTTTGCGTTTCGTGACAGAAGATGGCTTCGGCCTGAAGACGAAGGCTGCAGGTGTCCGGTCATTTCGAAGAACTGGATTCCCGCCTGCGCGGGAATGACATCCTGCCGGTGCCGGTCTGTTGTGCGTCGCACACATGACGTCCTTACCCGTGCGCCCCTGAAAGGAAAAGCCACTCGCCGGCCAGTTGATCCATTGCGAGGTCGCGCCGGTCTGTACCGACGTTTCCGCCGCTGCTCCACAGGACGTATTCGACATCTCCGCAAGGCGTTCCCAGTTCGGCGTAAACCCTGGTCATGATGGGGACGTGGTCACCGTACCAGCACAATTCCACGGACCGGTCGCAAGCTGACGCTCCTTCGGCGAGCATGCCGATCATGGCGTCGGCGTTGCGCAGGTGGCGCAGGTAGATGGTCAGGTCGTCGCAGCCGGCGGGCGGCGGGGTGGTGAAGGTGCGCTTCGCATCCCCCGGGTTCACTTTTTCCAGGTGCAGCGGGCCGTGGTTTTCCATGGTGATGGCGAAGATAAACGTCGGTTCCTCGGCCTTTTGCAGGGCGTCAAGGACGGTTTCGGCCAGGGACGTGTCGCTGACGTACGGGCCGAAGCGCCGGGCGCCGGCAAATTTCTCGATCCCCCAGAAATCGTCGAATCCCATGCGCGGCATGACCTTGTCGCGCAGGTAGAAGCCCCGATGGTACGGATGGATGCACAGGGTGCGGTAGCCGTGCGAGCGCAGGACTTCGGCCAGGGTCATGACCTCCCAGCCTCGCGCCAGGGCCCGGTACGGGTTGAAGCGGTGCGCTCCGAGCAGGGCATTGTCCACGCCGGTCAAAAAGGAGAACTCCGTGCGGATGGTGTTGGCTCCCCAGGCCGGGACGCGCAAAGTGCCCCAGGCCCGTGCCCCGGCCTTGACCCTGTCGTACTCGGCCAGCAGCTCGGGACGTATGCCTGGATAAAGCCGACGGGGGTCGAAAAAGGATTCGCTCTGCACTGCCACCATGTGGGGCAGAGGCTCATGTGTTTCACGAGCCGAAGAGGCGATGCGTACATCCAATCCCTCGAAGGCTGAGGTCACGGCCGGGAGCGTGCGGCTGGACACCCCGTAACGCCAGAGGCTGGCCACGAAACCACAGGCGCGCAGGTCTTGCCGGGGGGTGAAGCTCATGGACAGGGGGCGTCGTTCGGCCGCCCGTACGCAGGCCAGGCCCACAGCCGCCACGGCGCCGCCGCCAAAGGCGGAGGCGCTCCAGTCGAAGCGCAGGAGGGATCCGGCCTGGGTGACGGCGAAATAGAGCAGCGCGAGGCCGCCCGCCACCGAAATCAGGAAGTTCCCCCAGCCGAAAAAGGGGATGTAGAGGCGCGGGTAGCGGACCATGTCCGTGAAATATTCGTAGTCCTGAAAGACGAAGGGTTCGCCCAGGGATGCGGCCTTGGCGTTGCCGACCAGCACGAGGATGAGGAAAAGCACCGCCAGACAGCCCGTCGCCAGCCAGGGGTTGCCCAGCAGCACGGTCAGGATTCCGGTCATGACGGACAGCACCCCCGCGTGCAGGGCCCAGGCCCTGGCCGGGCGCGCGAACGACGGCCGAGGGTTAAGAAGCAGCTCCAGGGCCGCAGCCACGAGAATACTCGCTATGGCGGCCGCCACAGGGGCGAGCAGGGCGTGATCAGCGCGCATAGCCCAGCCAGCGCACGATGCGCGTCGACAGGGCCGCAGGCAGCACCGCCAGCCACCACGTGCCCCAGTTCAGGGGGAAGGGGAAGCTGATGCGCGCCCGGTCCCGCTCCAGGCCCCGGCGGATGCATTTCGCAGCCCGGTCGGGGGGCCAGAGAAAGGGCTTGGGGCCGGGCATGTGGTCGCACATGGCGGACGCGACGTAGCCGGGCATGACCACGCTGACCCGGATGCCCCTGGGCCCGAGCCACCCGCGCAAGGCCTCGCCGTAGGCCTTCAGGGCCGCCTTGCTGGCGCTGTAGGACGGCGTCAGCGGCAGGCCGAAGTACCCGGCCAGGGAGCTGAAGATGGCGATCTGCCCTGCCCCGCGCGCAAGCATGTCCGGCAGCAGGGCGTCGATGACGGCCATGCAGCCCTTCACGTTTACGTCCATGAGTGCCTCGGCCTCGCCCCAGGGCTCAGGCTCCCCCGCAGGGCCGACATTGGTATTCATGCCCGCCGCCAGGATCGCCACGTCCGGGGCCCCCGCCGCGCAGACCGTCCGCACCCAGAGTCGCAAAGCGTCCGTGTCGCGCACGTCGCAGGCGTGGACATGCACCTGCGCGCCGGCAGCCCGGCACGAGGCGGCCAGGCTATCAAGAAGATCAACGTTCCTGCCGTGCAGAAAAAGGGTCGCGCCCTCGGTGGCGTACAACCCGGCAAGAGCCGAGCCGATGGCCCCGGTCGCGCCCGTGATCAGGACGCGCCGCCCGTTTCCGTCATTTCGCTTCGCCACGCAGCCTCCTGTCCCGCCGGCCCCAGTGCAGAACCATGCCGAAACCCAGGCAGGCCGTGACGCTGATGGGCAAGAGGACGACATTCCCGGTCATCACCCCAGTCACCGTCGTCAGCACGGCGTAGGCGAGGGAAAACATCTCCCCCCGATGCAGCCAGGCGTCTATTTTCGGCCGCTCCAGGCAGGCCTCATCCCCGCACTTGGGGGTGCGGTTGAACTCCTCGAACACGCCCCGGGCGGCGCGGATGCCGCCCACGAAATAGTACAGGGCCATGGGCAGGAAAAGGCTGACGTAGGCGTAGACATGGGGAAGAGTGCGCAAGACTCCCCTGCCCCTCGCAAAATCCTCCCACATGGGCGATCCGACGATGTTGGCAAAGCCCCAGACGGCCACGAGGGCGAAGAAGGCCAGGGCCGCCAGCACGAACCCGGCGCCCTCGAACTGCATGAAGAGCGTCAGGGGCAGGCTGAGCAGGAACAGGCCGTAGATGGACGCCAGCAAGAGCGACGAAAACATCATGGACATGGCGTGCAGACGCCGCAGCAGCGGCATTTTTTTGCGGAACATGCTTCCGCCGTGGCGGAAGGCGCTGTGCATCAGGCCGCGCCCCCAGCGCTCGCGCTGGACGCGAAAGGCGCTGACCGTCTCCGGCAGGATGGACATGGACACCACGTCCTTCAGGTACGCGTATTTCCAGTCCCCAAGCTGGGCCTTGTAGCCGATGTCCACGTCCTCGGTGGCCGTGGCCGCCTTCCAGCCGCCCAGGGCTTCCATGCAGGCCCGGCGCCAGACGCAGGAACTGCCGCTCAGAGAGGCCATGTTGCCCTCCTCGCTCAGCCCCACGGTGACGAACTGCTGATGCCCCATCTCCATGGCCTGGAACTGCGTCAGGAAGGACGCGTTCCGGTTCTCGTAGTCGATGCCGGTCTGCAGGAAGCCGAGGCTCGGGTCCTTGAAGCAGGGTATGGTCTTGAGCAGGAAATCCGGGGGCGGCACGAAGTCCGCGTCGAAAATGGCCAGGAATTCGGCGTCGATCTGGGCCGCGCCGTAGCTCAGGTTTCCGGCCTTGGAGCAGCGCCGCGAGCGCCGCTTCAGGTAGCGGATGTTCACGCCCCGGGCCGCGTACTCCTCGACCAGGGATTTGGCCAGATCAGTGGTCATGTCCGTGGAATCGTCGAGCACCGCGATTTCCAGCTTCTCCCGTGGATAGCGCAGACTGCAGGCCGCATGGATGAGGCGGCCGATCACCCCGGACTCGTTGCAGACCGGCAGGAAAACCCCCACCCGCGGCAAGAATTCCTCCTCTTCTTGCGGCCACAGGCGGATCTCCGCCAGCTTGCGGCGCTGGGCCTGGCTGGACACCCGGACCATGCGCAGTTCCAGGAGCACGTAGACCGCGAAGCAGGCGATCACGGCGTAGAAGACCAGTTCCATCAGCGTGGCCAAAAACTGCATCATGGTTCAGACCCCGGCCGTTGCGCAGATGTCCTGCAGCCGATGGCTCCAGGTGTGGGCGGTGCTCACATAACGGGCCCCTTCGGCCGCCCGCTCCAGGTCCGTGCTGTCCGGGCCGTGGCGCAGGCGCGCGAAAGTCTCCCTGGCCTCCTCCGGGGTGGAGACCACCTGGCAGTACGGGGCGAAATGCCTGGTCACGCACGCGCTGGGGTTGGTCATGGCGATGCCGCCGCAGGCCAGGATTTCGAGCAGCCTGCGGGAGCACATGGTCTCGGAGTCCGTGACGGAGTTGACGTTGATGGACAGGGCGTGGCTCTTGTAGAGGCGGCCGGTTTCCCAGTGCGAAACGCGCGGGTGGACCCGGACCGCGCCCGTCTCGGGGAAGCTGAATTCGAACCGCCTGGACAGGCGGTCGTGGTTGCGGTCGAAAACATCGATGCGCGCCCCTGACTCCTGCGCGGCCTCGAAAAGCATGTCCAGGTACAGGCGGCGCGAGTTCAGGATCTTGCGGTAATAGCTGCCCGTGAAGCAGGCCGTGCGGGTCGAGAAATCGAAGCCGTCAAAGGAGTGGAAGGCCGGCTGATACGGGATCATGAGCGTGCCGACGGTGGTGCCGGAGGGCGCGACGGCCCGGTAGCGCGGGACGCAGGTCGCGTCCGTGGTGAAGATATGGTCGAAGTTTTTGGCCACGTCGATGAAGTGGTCGAAGAACGCGCCGTCGTCCTTGTTCCAGAACACGGTGGGGATGCCTAGGGACCGGGCGCAGTCCAGGACGCGGAAGATGGCCGTCGGCCTGGTCAGCCGCATCCAGCGCGACTGCCTGGCCAACTCGTAGCGCCAGCACCCGCACCAGCCGTGAAAGGCCGACTCCACGAGCAGCAGGTCCGGCCGCCAGGAGCGCAGCACGTCAGAAAAGTTCTTGGGCGTGACGTTTCGGACCCGGCATTCGAAGGTCAGGCAGGTTTCGGTCAAATGGTCGGCGATGAGGGCGACCTTGAGCCTCGCGAATTCCCCCTTCCGTTCGGTCACGACCGGGGCCTGGGGATAGTTGTAGAACGTGGCGCTGAATTTGCGGGCGATCAGTCCGAGCATGGCTTTGCCTCGCTTTGCCCGTGCGGCTCAAGCACCCCGCCCACGAATCGATCCCAGGTCCTGTGCCCCAGCACATACTGCCTGGCCTTGGCGCCCAGACCCGCCAGCCGGGCAGGCTCGCGCAGCGCCCCCTCGATCACCCCGGCCAGGTCCGCCGCGTCGCCGGCCCGGAAGAACCAGCCGGCGGGGTCGGACCCAAGCTCGTCGCGGAACACGGGCAAATCCGGCACGATGACGGGCTTGGCCATGGCCAGGGCCTCCACCAATTTGATGGGCGGCACGATCTCGCAGACCTGGAAGGGCTTGCGGGGCAGGCAGACCAGGGAACAGCGGGCGATCATGTCCCGCGCCACGGCCGGCTCCATCCGTCCCAGGAAGCGCACCTGCCGCGTCAGACCCAGACGAGCGGACAAGGCTTCCAGATCCCGCCTGGCTTCCCCTTCGCCCGCGATCCTGACTTGAACCGCCCGGCCTTGCCCCGCAAGCAGCGCGACAGCTTCAAGCAAGGTGTCCAATCCTTCGTAGACGATCAGCGATCCGGCGTACCCTATGGTGTTCGGCTCGGCCATTGCGGGGTCAGCCGCCAGGACATCGCCAGGGTCGATGCAGTTGGGAAGCAGGGACATCCGCTCTGCCGGTACTCCCCAGTTCTCCCGCACGTAGCGCCCGAGCTGCTCTGAAATCACGAACAGCCTGTCCGCGTTGCGGGCAACCAGCGCTTCCAGCTCAAGGCCCTGCCTGAATGCCTGTGACCTTTCGTATTCCGGCATTCGGGAAATGCGCGTCAGTTCCCAAAGGCCCCGCATCTCATAGTGAAACGGTATGCCCAGCTGCCTGGCCGCCAAGAGCGCGGGCAACGCGTTGACATGATTCGATGCCGCATGGATTGCCGCCACACGCTCCCGGATTGCCATCCTGATGATGGGCTTGGCCGCAAGAAAGGCATAGGCCAGCACCGGCACGTTATTGAATGGACGCCGCGCATGGCGGTATTCCACGCCACCCGCAAGCGTCCGGCTTTCGGCGGCATCGCAACACCTGTCATTGCGATCCCACGGATAGCCCGGACGCGTCATGGCGCACACGTTGGTGCCGGCATCACGCAACGCACGGATCACGGCCTGGGTGCGCGTGGTGTAGCCGCTGATGTGATAGGGCAGGCAACTGGCCGGAACATAGAGCATCCGGTCGGCAACCGGCACGAATGCCGGTTCAGACCGTCTTGCTTGGCGCAACCGCCACGAAAGCGTCGCTCCTGTGACCTGGCGGCTCAATGACAAGTAATGCTCGGAAATCACGATATCACCTTTCCCCGGCTGTCCGGGATCCTCAGTTCTGTCAGCGCCATATCCACGGAATGTGTTGTCCTGATCTTTCCACGCGCATGCAAATCCAGAAAATCACCTGTTGTGATGATGTCGCAGTCCTTTGACAATTTGCGGACCAATCGCCGATAGCTCTCGATCCGCCGATCGTCGCGATAGTGCGCATGGCCATTCTCATCCCAGTGCAGCAGACTCCAGGAGTGCATGAGCAGCACCAGGAACGAACTGTCGATGCCCAGCGCAAACGGCCAGACCATCCGCCATGGAGGCACAAAAAACGTGTTCGAATAGGGGCATGAAAACCGTTCCCAGCCAAGCCCGTCATGAAACGGCAACGGCCTCCTCTCGGAGACTGGGACTTCGATGATCCCGTTCGACCAGGCAAAGGGTGCGTTGGTCGGTTCGCCGTAAGGACAGACGCCGTCCAAAAACGCCTTCATGGAATTGTTGAAGGACAGCGCAATGCCTGTGGAACGAAGCGCGCGAAGAGTCGCGGCGTTCCAGCGGAAAGAACCGGCCCGGAATGCCACGAGGGGCTTGTTGGTGATATCCGAGATGAATTTGCCGAAATGACGCAGCGTGAACTCGGCCTTGGGCAGGCCGAACTGGTTCATGAATCTGGGTCGATAGTCGAAGCCGTGCTCCACCCAGAACGCTTCCGGCAAATACTCGGGATGGACATGCAGCTGGACATCCTGTCCGGCTTGATCCAGCCAGCGTACGACCTCGGCGACTTGATCCCCGTAAGCATACGCGCCGCACACGTCGACGAAAAAGACATGCCGGGCCCCGACCTCGTCGCCGATCCGGCACATCTCGCGAATCCCGGCGGAGGCATTTCCATGCCTCCCCCAGATCAACCTCTGCACATGATCTTCAGCCGCGCGCCTGGGCAGGGCCTCCGTATCGACGGTCAGCATCGCGTAACGATTTTTTCCCGGCATGACCTAGCCGACCACCACTACCCGAGACCTCATCTCGTCAAAAACGTTTCTGGTTCGAAACAAACTCAACAATCGGTCCCCCCAGGTTTTCTCTTCTGTGGAGTGATCCCGTGCAGCTCTGGCAGTGACACGATACCGACCGTTGTCCGCTGCGCAGGAAAACCGCCCAAATTCAGCGCTGGCCACCCGGATGGTTTCAATCTCGATGTCATCCCTGTAGAGCACCATGGTAATTTCATCTTCGCCTTGTGGTTCATGCAGCACAGCCTGGGCTGTGAAGCCGCCATTCTCGAGCTTGAGCACGACTTGCCGGAACCGGTTAGCCGTTCGTGCATAAAGGGCCGGAATCGTCTCCGGAAGTCGATCCCATCCGTCCGTCTTGGTCAGACTGTGCAAAAGGTCGTAGACGAACTTCGCAGGCGGAGCGCGATGCCCCTCCCCCCAATTATCGCCACAGACAGAGACGAGACGATCGGAATGAACTTCCACCACCCCCCGGCCCCGACTGAAGCCCTGCTCGTGCAGAAAGGGCAGAAACTCCCGATTGAAATGCCGCGCGTCCAAGGCGTTCTGGAGATACACGATGCGCGAGCCACGCACGTGCTCGGGTCTAATTCTGACGGTCGGCCTGTCGGGTATGTCGGCACTCTCGAACGCAGAAGGAGCGCCCTTGTATCCATAAGCAGTTCTCAGATAGCGCCCGAGAATACCCGGGGAATAAATGAGCAGGTTTATTTGGGGATTGCAGGGCACGGCAATGGCGTTCCTGAGAAACGGCGCGTAATAGAGCGCCGCAAAACCGCCCCCACTCGCCCCGTACAGCACCATGCGCGCAATCGACAGGACGTCCTGGATGTGCCGCAACACCTTGGCCATATCTTCCTGCAAGCGCATCCCCGATGCGCCGGCATACCAGGCGAGCCGGATATCCCTGTCCAAATACAGCCCCGGATCGCTGACCATGAGTACGCAGGCATCCGTTGCATGTGGCGCCCTGGTTCCGGAAAATGCGGGCAACTTTACGTCTGAAGTCCTGGAAGACAAGGCCGCATTGAAAAACACCAGCATGGACTTCGAGGCACGGCGATGCAGGTTGAATTCAAGATACACGCCGCGGTACGCAATGGCGTGAATTCCATCTTGCAGTGACTTTGTGGCCAGAAATGCATCCAGGCTGGCGTGACCATGCACAGGCCGTTCCCATCTGGACAAGTCACGCATCGACTCGATGTCATCACTTATATTCAACACGAATCCGCGATCCTCATACGCTGGTTATCCCAAGCACCTGCTCCCATTCCTCCTTGCTCGCCAGCCCCGCCGCGAGCGGCACCGCCAGCGCGTCACGATAACGCCAGGCCAGATAACGCCGCTTTCTGTCACGATACGAAGGCCCGCTTCCGCTCAATTCCGAGAGGTATTCGACCAGCCAGCCCAGACGGGAGTAAAAGGCGAAGTCCGCCACATCGGTCACCAGGACCGGCAAAAATTCCTCATGATCATTCAGCAAAAGCTTCATCCCTTCGCACGCGTCGCGCACAAACCGGCGATCATGTCCCTCGGACCAGATCAGCAAGGGTCTCGCTTGCGGGGGGCTCTGCACATGCTTCAGACCCGAATGCCAGGGCTGTTTCAGATACCGGGATCGGCCCAAGCCCAACACTCGAAGCAAACGTCCCACTTTGTGCGAAAGGCGTTGGTGCCAGACCGGCGAGGGCTTTTGGGGCAGCAGCTCGTAGCGCACCAGCAGGGCCCATTCCGGGTCATCGGCCCATTCCTCCAGCCGGGCGCGAAGCGCCTCGGTTTCCTGCGCAAGCGTCATCGCTTTCTCCGGCGGCGGGCCAAGGCAAGAATTTCGTCCGCAGCCATGGCCGCGCCGTTCATCGGGATAGAGCTCGTGCGAGAGGTCGAACGACCAAGCATTTCCAGTAAATCCTTAACAGCCGCAGAACACTCCGCCGGGGTCTGGCAATCGGACACCACTACCGGGGCATGCTCCGCAACCAAAGAAGCGCGCCTGGCCTGATCATCCAGCCTTGTGCTGGCATTGGGAATCAAGAGACTCGGCACTCCAGCCTGAACAACCTCGCAGCACGTGTTGTACCCGGCAGCCCCAATAAACACGTCAAAAGCGCGCAGATAACGCACTAAGGGGTAAACTGAAAGCGGCTCAGCTTTGGGCGGAAGTTCGACATCCCTCATAGAGATAGGCGCACGTGTCCATACGATGGAAAACCCTTCGGACTCCAAACGGGCAATCAAGTCAGCTCCGACTCCGCCAATATCATTTATGTTGCCTGCTCCAAGAGAAAACAACGCGTACCGCCCCACAGCATCCAATCCTAATTCATCGCGGGCGGCACGCCGACTCATCAATTCATGGTCATCAAGGATCGTAACCGGGGGCACTGTGATTTTTTTGCGCCCACCCGCCAGGGACTCAGTGCCGAAAGAAGCACCCAGTTCACCGGGAACGATAATCAAATCAAAAAGGTTCTCGTCAACTGATAGCGACGACGACCTCTCCTTATTCAAGCCACGATTCGACCAGACCAAAGCAGGTCTTCCATAGGCGTTGCACGCAGCCATGAATCCCTGAAAAGGCCAAGTGCCGTCAAAAACCACCACATCTGGCTGCACTCGTTCCAGCATTACTCCGAAACGGACGGCAAGTTCGCGATTCCATTCGGATGACGTATTGCAAGTCCAGTAATGTGAGACGAAATAATCAGCTTCGAATCCAAATTTTTCAATGATGTCAATTGCAGATGCTAAAGAGAAAAAAGTAATGGACGCATTTGATTGTAGACGTCGAGCATAGGATAAACAGCGCGACATATGACCTAAACCAACACCATTCGTACAAAAAAATACAAATTTCGGCAAGTTTATAAACTCCAAAATTGATACCAAGTGAGCACATGCTAGACTGATCAAAAATTTTATTCAATGTATAATTAAAAAACTTTTTTATAAAATCAATTAGAACTTGAAATGCTAATGAACAGGCAATAAAAATTCTAAATTTGCAATTTTTGCAACAATTTTCAAGCTTGGATTATTGTGAAAAAACTGCCGTGGATTACATTTATGGGCATTCATGAGACTTTCAACGACTGGTCGATTGGAAACTATGGAAAGGTACTCATTAAATACAGGGTGTGCTGTAGGCTCACCATGCACGCCGGAGATTTGATTTAGCGCGGCCCCAAGTACTTCAGAGAGATTGCTTCTGCTTACTGGTTGAAATGCCCCTTTTTCAGCCAAATCAGCCAAGGCGGGGGTCGGCTCGGCCAGAACAGTCAGCCCCATAGCTAACGCATCACTGAGCTTGGCAGGGGTTTGAAATTGTGCGGCCAAGTTGTCTGGATCTTGCAAAAGTACGCAAAGATCCCCTGCTGCAAGAATATCCGGTATGTTTTCAAAGGGTTGATTAGCAAGGAAACGTTTATTCAAATTTGAGAGTCCTTCGATTTCGGCTTTAAGCCATTGCAGGGACATCGGAAAGTCCCCGACAATCAAAAAAAGGACATCGTCACGCTCAAGGGTAGCGATAGCCTTGGCAGTTTCAAGCAAGCCCTTGTGCGCTCGTGGAGTCCCAAGAAAGAGTATTATTTTTTGCTCAGGAGTTATACCGAGCATGGCCCGACTGGATTGGCGGCGTTCCAATGAAGGCTTAAACACTGATTCATCTCGCGCATGCCGTACTATGGCCCCTCCATACCGCTGCTGGAGGGGTGGATTGACAACCGTGACTCCATCAAAAATCCTCGCCAGGGCAACTCCAATTTGGGTCCACCCCTTTCCTGTCAGATCGTCAAGTTTTGGAAGGCAAGAATGAATAGTCAAATACTCGTCAGGTCTTAACGCCTCTTCTGCTGAGACAAATGCGAGTTCTTCATCGTCTATATCCATAAATACGCAACTATTCCACACGAGCTTGTACAGGATCCCTATAAGAATATTTGGAAACCGAGGCTTTGAAAGATGAAGAATGTCGCAAGGATTATTTAAAACAAGTTTTACGGCTTGTGGGATAAAATTTCTCTGATCCTGGACTTGGATTGAATCTATAATACTACATACTCTCTTCATTGGAGTCCAAAAGATGTCACCCCTGTTTGAAAAGAAGCATCCAATAACACCCACATCCGCAATTTCTTTATAAATCTCAGCTAAAGTATGAACGCGCCCAACAGCATTTCCCGAGAGGTCCCACCCACATATCAACACGCGTGGGAGATCGACAGAAGAACGCGCCATCTCTCTGCAAGCCTGAGCACGTTCAAGGCTGGGCAGAATGACATGGGTCAACGGTTGATAGGTTTGAAGTGCCTCCACGTAAACACGGATGGCTTCATCATAACACTTCATTCGAAGATATTCATTGGCCTGCTGAAGTAAATTCATATGGAAAACGATTGTCACAGCCTTGTGTTTGTCGCGCAGTCAGTGGAACAAGATCCATTTTGTAGGCTTTGCATTTCTACGCCCGTTGTTTGCCGGCCTCGGTTCCGGGAGGCTTCGACAGGAGTTTCTTCGACGTTGAGCACCGCGACATTCCTAAGGACAATGTCGATTGAAACAAACGGTTGTGTCGTGACAAACATCAATGTTTGGCAGGCCAACGTAGCCGGTTCCGGCAATGGCAATTTTCATTCGTATGTCTCACTGACCGCGAGAGGAGTCCCCGCCGCATCTTTGGCGGCCAGCTTCGGGCTTTCGCCCTTGAGCGGCCAACCGATGCCCACCGCGGGATCGTTCCAGAGGAGGCTGCGTTCGAATTCGGGGCACCAGAAATCCGTCGTCTTATAGAGAAACTCTGCCGACTCCGAAGTCACGTAGAAACCGTGCGCAAATCCCGGGGGTATCCAGGCCATCCGCTTGTTTTCCGCCGAAAGGGTGAAGCCTACCCATTGGCCGAATGTCGGCGACGAACACCTTAAATCCACCGCCACATCATACACTTCGCCGGCCACCACCCTGACGAGTTTACCCTGCGGGCGCCGGATCTGATAATGCAGGCCGCGCAATACGCCGCGAGCAGACTTGCTGTGATTGTCCTGCACAAAATCCATATCGAGACCCAAACCAGCCAGCGCGAGCTTATTCCAGCTTTCGTAAAAAAAGCCGCGCTCATCGCCAAAAACTTTAGGTTCGATCAGAAAAACATCCTGAATAGCCGTATCGATACGCTTCATGAGAATACTTTTTCAGCCAAAAGATGAGAAAGATATTGACCATAGCCGCTTTTGCCGAGCGTATCGGCCGCTGCTTCAAGCTGCTCGTCAGTGATCCAGCCTTGCCGCCAGGCTATCTCTTCCGGGCAGGAAACCTTGAGACCCTGACGTTTTTCCAACGTGGCGATGAACTGGCCGGCTTCCAGCAGTGAATCGTGGGTCCCGGTATCGAGCCACGCCATGCCGCGCCCCATGATCTCGACATTGAGCTGCCCCTTTTCCAGGTACCGGCGGTTCACGTCGGTGATTTCCAATTCGCCGCGGGCAGAAGGCCGTATCGAGGCGGCGATGTCGCACACCTGCGTGTCGTAAAAATACAACCCTGTCACGGCGTAGCGCGATTTGGGCCTTTGCGGCTTCTCCTCGATGCTGATCGCGCGCTGGCTGTCATCGAACTCGACAACACCGTAACGCTCCGGGTCGCTCACCGCATAGGCGAAGACAGTTGCGCCGACGGGATTTTCAGCCCCGTCAGCGGCTCCATTGCTTGCAGACTTCAGCTGTTCAGCGAAATCATGCCCGTAGAACAAGTTGTCACCAAGGATCAGGGCGCTCGGCGCAGCGCCGATGAAATCCCTCCCGATCACGAAAGCCTGTGCCAGCCCATCCGGGCTTGGCTGAACGGCATACCGGATATCGATACCCCATTTTTCACCGCCGCCCAGCAACTGTTCAAACCGAGGCGTGTCCTGAGGTGTCGAAATCAGGAGGATTTCCCGGATTCCGGCCAGCATGAGAGTGCTGAGCGGATAATATATCATGGGCTTGTCGTAAACCGGCAAGAGCTGCTTGGAAATGGACAACGTAGCGGGATGCAGTCGCGTGCCTGCGCCGCCAGCGAGAATGATACCTTTACGAGAAAGCATACAACACCCTTACAGTAATTATTTGAGGATCTGCAAATCTTTGCCTGGAAATGGCGCAGTCCACTGTGAAGACATCTTTATACAGCCGTCAGCCCAGCCTGAGTGAAAATCATCCATTCCCGGAATCGCCGTAATGCAAACCCAGCCATTCACGGTACGCGCCGCTGGCGACATTGCTGACCCAATCCTGATTGTCGAGATACCATTGCACGGTCTTGCGAATACCCGTTTCGAACGTCTCTGCCGGCCTCCAGCCAAGCTCCCGTTCAATCTTGCGGGCATCGATGGCATAGCGCCGGTCATGACCGGGTCGATCCTTCACATAGGTGATCAGACGGGAATATGGTCCGGCAGGATCCGGGCGGAGTTCATCCAGCAGAGCGCATATCGTGTTCACAATCTCAATGTTCGGCATCTCATTCCACCCACCGACATTGTACACTTGGCCGGCCTGGCCGGCTTCGAGCACCCTGCGGATGGCGCTGCAGTGGTCCTGGACGTAAAGCCAATCACGCACCTGCTGCCCATCCCCGTAAATGGGCAGGGCCTTGCCTTGAAGCGCGTTGTTGATGACCAATGGGATCAGCTTTTCCGGAAACTGACATGGGCCGTAATTGTTGGAGCAGTTGGTGGTGAGCACCGGCAAGCCATAGGTATGGTGATAGGCGCGGACCAAATGGTCCGAAGCCGCCTTGCTGGCAGAATAGGGGCTATTGGGTTCGTAGCGGTTCGTCTCGGCAAAGGGCGGATCCTCCTGGGCCAGCGAGCCGTACACCTCGTCGGTCGAGACATGCAGAAACCGGAAGGCGGCCTTGTCGGCCTCGGGCAATCCGCCCCAATACGTCCGCACCTCTTCCAAAAGCCGAAATGTGCCAACGACATTGGTCTGGATGAAATCCTCCGGCCCATGGATCGAGCGATCGACATGCGATTCCGCCGCGAAATTGACGATGGAGCGCGGACGGTGTTCTTCCAGCAAGCGCCCGACCAAGGCAGCATCGCCAATATCGCCCTGTACGAACAAATATCGCGCATCGCCCTCCAGCGCCGCCAGATTCTGCAGATTGCCGGCGTACGTCAGCTTGTCGAGGTTGATTACCGGCTCGTCGCGCGGCGCCAGCCAGTCCAGAATAAAATTGGCGCCGATGAAGCCGGCGCCGCCGGTAACCATGATCATATTATATCCTTGTTTTCCAGATATCCGACCTTCTGGGACGCCGGCCAAAGGCACGGAAACAGACTTTGCCAGTTCCATCTCCGCAAGCATCCCTGTTCTGAAATATAGATTATGTCGCGCTGTGAAAGAAACGACACAGGAAAGGCGGCAAGGAGCGCCTATAACTGATCGTCAGGTCCCCCGAGCATCACATCCTTGAGAAGATCCAGCTGAGCCTCGGCGCGGAGCAACTGCTCACGCATCTGTTTGAGCTGCATCGCCTGCCGAGCAATGGTTTGATCACGTCGGTCCAAGGTGTTCTTGAGCATGGAGGAAATCATTTCAATATCGTTCGCAAGGTGCAGTGTTGGCGTATCGGGGACTGCGGACAATGGAAGACTCTTGAGCGGCTCACGCTTTGACAA
Source organism: Desulfomicrobium macestii (assembly GCF_014873765.1). Classification (NCBI taxonomy): domain Bacteria; kingdom Pseudomonadati; phylum Thermodesulfobacteriota; class Desulfovibrionia; order Desulfovibrionales; family Desulfomicrobiaceae; genus Desulfomicrobium; species Desulfomicrobium macestii. The sequence continues at coordinate 153,087 of NZ_JADBGG010000006.1, forward strand.
GTCGGCGCGCAAGTCGGCAATCAAGCGATCATTCTTTCTCAAAACCTCGGCGATGACATCGGTCAAGGGCTGAGGAGTTACGTCAATTACGAGACAGGCGTTTGCCGGCATCCTTGCCAACACATCGCCAGGCAAATCCAAGTCAAACTGTGGGTCATCGTTCAGGCACAGTAGCAGCAAGCCATCTGCCTCGTTTCGGATGGAAAGCCCACCGATGTTTACACACGTCCTTGCGTCTCCATTCCAGCGCCAAAGCTCTGAACCATCCACTTTCTCCAAGGCCAGCCCATGAATCCACATAGCCATTGGACGATTAGCGGGGTCGAGACGAATGCATGCAAGCGGGTTTAAATCGGCAGGCATGGGCAGGCGCAGGACTTGCCGTTGCCCTGAAACTGGGTAAAGTACGGCCGCACCACGCGATTCTGAGTAAGCTTGCAACTCTTCATCGACAATTTCTGAAATGTAAAGTCTAGCTTCGGAAACCCCATTCCGTTGTGATAGCAAGTCCATTGTCTGCACTTCGTACACCGAAGCGCCTAAATCCGGTAAAGGACCATTGCTTGCGACTGCGAGATAATAAACTGGACGTGGGATATCGAACGCCCCTCCTCCGCTGATGTCAAAATGACGAAAAAATCGTGCACAATCATCTAGCGGCGCAATGCAGGAAGCGTTAAGCACACGGTGGGCGTAAAAAACGACATTTTGAAAATGAGATTGCAATAGGACAGCAAACTCATTAAAATCAAGCTCCTTTACATGATATGGATTTGGTTCACTTAGAGAACGGTTGTATTCCGGCCGATTGGGACTTGATATCAGCAACACGCCGTCCGGTCGCAGTACGCGACGCAACTCATGAAGCATCTCTTCGTGCTGATCGTGATGCTCAATGGTCTCAAAACTCGCAACTACATCGAATGATGAAGATTTGCACGGCAATTCAGCGCAGTTCCCTTGAATGAAACACAAGTTGTCTCGCGAATAGGTCAGTTGGGCATTATCAAGAGCTTTTGCCGAAATATCAATTCCGGTCACCGAAAGCGCATCCGCCGCGAGTAAATTCGAGCCATATCCCTCGCCACAAGCAACATCCAATACATCTTTGCCCGTAGTCAAAATCTGGGCAATACGATAGCGGTGCATGTGCTCAGCGTGAATAAACCCGCCAATCTCGGGAACGTAACGCTCGCCGTCAAAAACCAAGGTCATAGTGGTACTCTGATTTAGGCAAGATAATTAGTCGATTCTGAAAAACTCTTAAAACGTCACATCAGGCATAGGCCTGCACGGGCTGAACATTGGGGCGAAGTATGTGCCCAAAGAATTTGAGGTACAAAAAACACAGCGTCCAGACGAACTTCCGGATATTGAACGCAACACAGGCCATGAACAGGTTCACGGCATCGCCGATCTGGCCCATGATGTAATTGCACAGCATCCTGTGGTCGTGCTTGAGGTGGCCAATGATCGACTCGATGGCCGCCCGACGGCGGAATCGATCCCTGGCTTGACGTTTGTCAGAAGCTGTTTTGGTCCGCTTGCCTGACTCGGGGATTTCGATGCTGGTCACGCCGATTTTGCGCTTGCCGCGGTAACCACGATCACTGGTCACCATGTTCAGCCGTTGCCCCAAGATGCTATCGACTTGAGACAGAACCGCAGGCAGCGAGGGAGCATCATAGGGGTTGCCCTGGAAAGACACTGCGCCAACGATGATGCCGCTCTCCCTGGTCACGGATGCTTTGGCCTTGTATGTCAAACAGCATCGAAAAGTGACCCACGATCGGCGTCCAATTTTGACACCCTCCAGGGGTGTCTGTAAGCATCCGGCCAGAGGGCTGTGCGATGACCGCACCAGCGCTACTGGACGGATGTCCTTTGCCTCAGTCTCCAGCTCTCGTTTCCTGTTTCGAAGATCTCGCAGTGATGGGTGACGCGGTCCAGCAACGCCGTCGTCATCTTGGCGTCCCCGAAGACCTGCGACCACTCGCCAAAGCTCAGGTTGGTGGTGATTATCACCGACGTCTGCTCGGAGAGGTTCTCCAGGTCGACCGGAAGCAGCATAAAGCGGTCGGACGTTGTCCTCGAAGACCTGCCACAAGATGACCTTTGCCGACCCGAGAATGTGGTTTTGAGGTTCGTGGTGATCAAACAGATCCGGACAAGGAAGCTGCGCTGGTGGTCCGATTGTTTAGGCTGCATCGGTGAGTTGTTTATCATTATAACTTCCTGAGAAAAATGATGGCCTGATCTAAGGTTCTAACAGGCGGTAAGAAAGAGTAGCCACCTCCAAATATTGGCAACCACACATTCGCAACATAATGCTCCGGGATAATTGCTTCTCCATAATCAACTCCAGATTTAGTAGGATGGGGGTAGTCCCTATAAACAAAAACACCGTCGTTATATTCCTCTAAAGCCTTATCCGCATCAAAAAAAGCTTCAATAAGTCCTCGACCATGAAGAGGAATCTCTTGCTTTGGAAGCTTGAGAAGATTTAATGCATGACGTATAATAGACGGAGCCCTAGTAGTTACCGCAATTGCACCACCAGGTTTAAGGATGCGAACAAATTCTTTGATCCATATATTCGCAGCATTCTCTGACAAATGAGAGAATACTGAATAAGCAAATATACAGTCGACAGATTCATTCAAAATTTGATGTAAATTATTATCGTAGACTTGAATAATTTTTGTCGCTAACCCAGATTTAAAACAAAAATCTACGGCGTCAGATTGTATATCTGCAGATATTATATTATAAGGTCTAAAATAGCGATACATTGTTTGACTAATACGTCCCCAACCGCAGCCAAAATCGAGGGCGACAGCATCTTCATCGAACTGACAACCTAGTCTTGCTAATCCTTGTCTAAATTCCTCGACCGCATCAAAGGCCTGCTGCATCGCTTCACTATAAGCCCGCCCGACAAAGCGCCGCTGAAATTGTTCATCAGGAAGACTTGGCAGCGCTGCGCACCATTCAAATTTGTCTGTATCTCGTAGCAATCCAGCTAACCACTCATTCGTGGACACCATACGCATTTTATCGTACAATAATTCATTCATTTGAAACCCTCAAATATTTATAAGGAATATAGTGAACAAAGTAATAGTGCTAAAAAACTTAAAAACTAAATTTTTAGCAGTCTAAAGCGCACTCAACTCAACACCTAAGTGTCCACGAAGAAGTAACGCAACTACTTTTTTTTGTTCCAAACTTTTTTAAACAATTTCTAATATTCGCGAGTATTTTAGATATATACTATGTAAATTTTAGGACTAAACAAACCCATAGTGCTTGAAGTTCTCCAAGACAAAATGAGTAGATTGGGGCGCAATTTCGATCATATTGTCAATAAGCAAATGCTGTTACGTGATACTGACTAACCCCACAAATCAAGATAGCGAGTTAAGACGCCTCACTACAACAACATCCTGACCAGCCCATACATCTCGCCTAAATTCGAGAACTTCAAGACCAGCACAGGAAGCAGCCCCAAAAAACCATTCTTTAGCAATGCACGCAACTCCATAATTTTTATATCCAGGATAATCATGAAAACCAAATCCTTTAAGCCTAAAATCATCTTTAATCACATTAATAGGGTTCCTCGCTGTTTCAAGTGGGTAGGGGCCTTGAACCCCTGACCGCATCCGGGTAATTCGTTCGCCTATGAAAGACACCGACCTTTTCCAGTT